>NZ_JBHYKG010000052.1:0-35201 GCF_042741245.1 Kitasatospora sp. NPDC058965 | reverse complement strand
GGCTGGGCCGGTCGGCCCGGCGCGCCGGGGCCGGCCGGGGCGGGACCGGCCGGGCCGGTCTGGGTGCCGCGCGCCGGGGTCGGCTGGCCCTTGGTGTAGGTGGTCGGCTGCGAGTAGCCACCGGTGCCCGGGGCGGGCGTGGTCGGCGGCACCGGCGGCTGGGCCGGCGCGCCGTAGCCGCCCTGGCCCACCGCGGACATCAGCGAGGTGGACGCGGCCGGGTGCTCGGCCGGCGGCTGCGGTACACCTCCGTACGGCGCACCGCCCGGTGCGGCACCTCCCGCAGCACCCGTGGTCCCACTCACTATGGTTCCTCCCGCAGTTCCTCACCGGGGTCGCGGTCGCGACCCGGTCGACACTCCACTGTGCGGCATCGGGCCCACCAGCCCGAAACCGGGGCAGCCGGTGCTCCGCGCCCGGAGGGCGGAACACCGGCTGCCGGTCGTACGTCAGCCCTGGTCAGCGGCCTCTGGCTGGTCCACTGCGGCGTCCGCCACAGTGCTGCCCTCCTCGGTCGCCTCCTCGTCCTCCGCCTCCGCGTTGCGGGCCATGCCCACCACCGCGTCGCGCTTTCCGAGGTTGATCAGTTGGACGCCCATGGTGTCACGTCCGGTTTCACGGACACCCGAAACCCTGGTCCGGATCACACCACCCGAGAGGGTGATCGCCATGATCTCGTCGGTCTCCTCGACCACCAGGGCGCCGACCAGCGAGCCGCGGCCCTCGACGATCTTCGCCGCCTTGGTGCCGAAGCCGCCGCGGCCCTGCACCCGGTACTCGTCCACCGGGGTCCGCTTGGCGTAGCCGCCGTCGGTCGCGGTGAAGACGAAGGTGCCGGGGCGCACCACGTTCATCGACAGCAGCTCGTCGTCCTCGCGGAACGCCATGCCCTTGACGCCGGAGGTGGCCCGGCTCATCGGGCGCAGCGCCTCGTCGGTGGCGGTGAACCGGATCGACTGGGCCTTCTTGGAGACCAGCAGCAGGTCGTCCTCGGCGGAGACCAGCTCGGCGCCGATCAGCTCGTCGTCGCGGCCGTTCTCGTCGGTGCGCAGGTTGATCGCGATCAGGCCGCCGGAGCGCGGCGAGTCGTAGTCCTTCAGCGCGGACTTCTTGACCAGGCCCTCGCGGGTGGCCAGCACCAGGTAGGGCTTGTCCTCGTAGGTGCGGATCGCCATCACCTGGGTGATGTGCTCCTCCGGCTGGAAGGCCAGCAGGTTGGCCACGTGCTGGCCGCGGGCGTCCCGGCCGGCGTCCGGCAGCTCGTAGCCCTTGGCCCGGTAGACCCGGCCCTTGTTGGTGAAGAAGAGGATCCAGTTGTGCGTCGTGGTCACGAAGAAGTGGTCCACGATGTCGTCCTGCTTGAGCTGCGCGCCGCGCACGCCCTTGCCGCCGCGCTTCTGCGAGCGGTACAGGTCGGACCGGGTCCGCTTGACGTAGCCGCCACGGGTGATCGTGACGACGATGTCCTCCTCCGCGATCAGGTCCTCGATCGACAGGTCGCCGTCGGAGGGGATCAGGGTGGAGCGGCGCTCGTCGCCGTACTTCTCGACGATCGCGGTGAGCTCCTCGGAGATGATCTCCCGCTGCCGGGACGGCGAGGCCAGGATCGCGTTGTACTCGTCGATCTTGCGCTGCAGCTCGTCGTGCTCGTCGGTGATCCGCTGCCGCTCCAGGGCGGCCAGCCGGCGCAGCTGCATCTCCAGGATCGCGTTGGCCTGCAGCTCGTCGATGGTGAGCAGGTCCATCAGGCCGCTCCGGGCGGCGTCCGCCGACTCCGAGCCGCGGATCAGCGCGATCACCGCGTCGATCATGTCCAGCGCCTTGAGCAGCGCGCGCAGGATGTGCGCCCGCTCCTCGGCCTTGCGCAGCCGGAACCGGGTCCGGCGCACGATCACGTCGACCTGGTGGTTGACCCAGTGCCGGATGAAGGCGTCCAGCGCCAGGGTGCGCGGCACCCCGTCGACCAGGGCCAGCATGTTGGCGCCGAAGTTGGTCTGCAGGTCGGTGTGCTTGTAGAGGTTGTTCAGCACCACCTTGGCGACCGCGTCCCGCTTGAGCACGATCACCAGGCGCTGGCCGGTGCGCGAGGACGACTCGTCGCGCACGTCGGCGATGCCGGCCACCCGGCCGTCCTTGACCAGGTCGGCGATCTTCAGCGCCAGGTTGTCCGGGTTGACCTGGAACGGCAGCTCGGTGATCACCAGGCACTGCCGGCCCTGGATCTCCTCGACCTCGACCACCGCGCGCATGGTGATCGAGCCGCGGCCGGTCCGGTAGGCCTCCTCGATGCCGCGGCGGCCGACGATCAGCGCCCCGGTCGGGAAGTCGGGGCCCTTGATCCGCTCGATCAGGGCCTCCAGCAGCTCCTCGTTGGAGGCGTCCGGGTGCTGCAGCGCCCAGAGCGCGCCGGAGGCCACCTCGCGCAGGTTGTGCGGCGGGATGTTGGTGGCCATGCCGACCGCGATGCCGGTGGCACCGTTGACCAGCAGGTTGGGGAAGCGCGCGGGCAGGACGGTCGGCTCCTGCGAGCGGCCGTCGTAGTTGGCGGCGAAGTCGACGGTCTCCTCGTCGATGTCGCGCATCATCTCCATCGCGAGCGGCGCCATCTTGCACTCGGTGTAGCGCATCGCCGCGGCCGGGTCGTTGCCCGGGGAGCCGAAGTTGCCGTTGCCGTCCACCAGCGGCATCCGCAGCGACCAGGGCTGGGCGAGGCGGACCACGGTGTCGTAGATGGAGGTGTCGCCGTGCGGGTGGTAGTTGCCCATCACGTCGCCGACCACGCGGGCGCACTTGTAGTAGCCCTTCTCGGGCCGGTAGCCGCCGTCGTACATCGCGTACAGCACCCGGCGGTGCACCGGCTTGAGGCCGTCGCGGACCTCGGGCAGCGCGCGGGAGACGATCACGCTCATCGCGTAGTCGAGGTAGGACCGCTGCATCTCGGTCTCGAGCTCGATCGGCTCGACCCGCATCACGACCTGGGAGTTCCCGGGCTGCTCGTCGCCCTCGGGACGGTTGTCGTCGACCACTGCTGGTCAGTTTCCTTTCACGCGTGACTGGACGGGAGGTGACGGGAGGTGGACCTACGGTCCGTCACACGTCCAGGAAACGAACGTCCTTGGCGTTGCGCTGGATGAAGGAGCGGCGCGCCTCGACGTCCTCGCCCATCAGGACCGAGAACAGGTCGTCGGCACGGGCCGCGTCCTCCAGGGTGACCTGCAGCAGCAGCCGGTGGGCCGCGTCCATGGTGGTCACCCGCAGCTCCTCGGCGTTCATCTCGCCCAGACCCTTGAAGCGCTGGATCGCGTCGTCCTTGGGCAGCCGGCGCCCGGCCGACACCCCGGCCTCGATCACGGCGTCGCGCTCGCGGTCGGAGTAGACGTACTCGAAGTCGTCCTTGCCCCACTTGATCTTGTACAGCGGCGGCATCGCCAGGTAGACGTAGCCCGCCTCGACCAGCGGCCGCATGAAGCGGAACAGCAGGGTCAGCAGCAGGGTGCGGATGTGCTGACCGTCCACGTCGGCGTCGGCCATCAGCACGATCTTGTGGTACCGCAGCTTGGACTCGTCGTAGTCCTCCTGGATGCCGCAGCCGAAGGCCGAGATCAGCGCCTGGACCTCGGTGTTCTGCAGCACCTTGTCGATCCGGGCCTTCTCGACGTTCAGGATCTTGCCGCGGATCGGCAGGATGGCCTGGGTGCGCGGGTCGCGGCCCTGCTTGGCCGAGCCGCCGGCCGAGTCGCCCTCGACGATGAAGATCTCGCACTCGGCCGGGTCCTTGGACTGGCAGTCGCTCAGTTTGCCCGGCAGCGAGGCGCTCTCCAGCAGGCCCTTGCGGCGGGTCAGGTCGCGCGCCTTGCGGGCCGCCATCCGCGCGGTGGCCGCGGTGATGGACTTGCGGATGATGTCCGCGGCCTCGTTCGGGTTGCGGTCCAGCCAGTCGTTCAGCTGCTCGTGCACCACCCGCTGGACGAAGGTCTTGGCCTCGGTGTTGCCCAGCTTGTCCTTGGTCTGGCCCTCGAACTGCGGCTCGCCCAGCTTGACCGAGATGACCGCGGTCAGACCCTCGCGGATGTCCTCGCCGGAGAGGTTCTCGTCCTTCTCGCGCAGCAGCTTCTTGTCCCGCGCGTAGCGGTTGACCAGACCGGTCAGCGCCGCGCGGAAGCCCTCCTCGTGGGTACCGCCGCCGTGCGTGTGGATGGTGTTGACGAAGGAGTAGACCCCCTCGGTGTACGAGGAGTTCCACTGCATGGCGATCTCGACCGAGATCGTCTTCTCCTTGTCCTCCGCCTCGAAGTCGATCACCGAGGGGTGGACCATCTCACCCTTGCGGGAGTTGAGGTGGGTGACGAAGTCGGCGATGCCGCCCTCGTAGTGGTAGGTGACGGAGAGCGGCTTGCCCTCGTCGTCGGTGTGCTCGGGCCGCTCGTCGGTCAGCGAGATGGTCAGGCCCTTGTTGAGGAAGGCCATCTCCTGGAACCGGCGGGAGAGCGTCTCGAACGAGTAGACGGTGGTCTCGAAGATGTCGCCGTCGGCCCAGAAGCTGACGCTGGTGCCGGTGCGGTCGGTGGCCTCGTGCTGGACCAGCGGCGCGGTCGGGGCGCCCATCTTGTAGTCCTGGGTCCACCGGTGGCCGTCGGTGTGGATCTCCACCGCCAGCTTGGTGGAGAGCGCGTTCACCACCGAGACGCCGACGCCGTGCAGACCGCCGGAGACCGCGTAGCCGCCGCCGCCGAACTTTCCGCCGGCGTGCAGCACGGTCAGCACCACCTCGACGGCGGGCTTGTCCTGGCCGGGGACGATGCCGACCGGGATGCCGCGGCCGTTGTCGACGACCCGGATGCCGCCGTCGGCCAGGATGCTGACCTCGATGGTGTCCGCGTGGCCGGCCATCGCCTCGTCCACGGCGTTGTCCACGACCTCCTGGACCAGGTGGTGCAGGCCGCGCTCGCCGGTGGAGCCGATGTACATGCCCGGGCGCTTGCGGACGGCGTCGAGGCCCTCCAGCACCTGGATGGCGCTGGCGTCGTAGGCCTTCCCTGTGGAGGCGTCGGTGGGGACGGGGGACTGGCTGGACTCGCCGGTATCGGCCACGAAGCGCCCTCTCTGGCACAGCGCGGGCCGCACCCCGCTCCCGGTGGGGAGGGCGTGCGACCACGGCGTTTCGACTCAGTTACCGCAAGCAGCGGCGTTTGGTTCTCAGTCTACCGGTACGACCGACATAGATGGGCTTTTGGCAGGCCCTGAGGGCGGATTTGGCGCCCCGAATCCCCTCCGCACATGTCCCGATACTCGCCCGGGGGGCTCAGTGGCCTCACAAGGGCCGTCAGCGGTTCCGGAGGTTCGCGCTCCGTCAAGGGCGCCGCCGCCGCGGACACCGGTCCGCGATCAGCCCCAGGTGTCCCGCGGACCCTGGCTGCCGGGCGCGCGCAGCCGGCCGTACCGGCGCTGCGGGGCCGCCGGCCCGAGCACCCGGATCACCCGCACCGTGCCGTGCCCCAGCTCGTGGTTCAGCCGGGCCACCAACTGCCTTGCCAGCAGCCGCAGCTGAGTGGCCCACGCGGTGGAGTCGCAGCGCACCGTGAGGACCGCCTCGGCCTCGTCGAACTGCTCGGGGACGCAGTGCGCGCTGATGTCCGGGCCGACGATCTGCGACCAGCGGCCCATCACCCCGGCCACCGCGGCGGGGGTCTCCCAGCCACGCTCCGTGATCAAACGATTGAGGGCGGCCCCCAGCGGCACCGGGTCCCGGCCGTCCGCCCGGGCGCCGCTGCGCAGCCCGTGCCGCCGGGCCTCGCGCTTCTCGCGGACCTGCTCCCCGCGCCGGCGGGCCTGCTCCTTGGCCGCCCGCAGCGCGACCCGGGCCAGGTCGACGCCGGAGAGCTGTGGTTCGTCGCTCATCTCTTATCCCCAGGCTGTGGACGGACCCACCAGCGTACGCCGGTCAGCCCGCGACCCGGACGACCTCGCCGCCGCTGACCGAGTACCGCACGCCGGCCAGCGCCTTGGGCACGTCCTCCGGCACCGCAGCGGTGACCAGCACCTGCTCGCCGCCGGACACCAGTTCGGCCAGCTGGTCGCGCCGCTTGGCGTCCAGCTCGGCGAAGACGTCGTCCAGGATGAGCACCGGCTCGCCGCCGTCGGCCCGCAGCAGCTCGTAGGAGGCCAGCCGCAGCGCCAGCGCGAAGGACCAGGACTCGCCGTGGCTGGCGTAGCCCTTGGCCGGCAGGGTGCCCAGCAGCAGTCCCAGCTCGTCCCGGTGCGGGCCGACCAGGGTGAGCCCGCGGTCGACCTCCTGCTTGCGCAGCGCCTGCAGGGCCTCCAGCAGCTGGCTCTCGGCCTCCTCGCGGCTGGTCGGCAGGGCGCCCTCGAAGGAGGAGCGGTACTCCAGCCGGGTCGGGCCGCCGCCGGGGGCCAGGCGCTCGTAGGCCTGCTCGACCAGCGGCTGCAGCGCCGCCACCAGCTGCAGCCGGAAGGCCGTCAGCTCGGCCCCGGCGCGGGCCAGGTGGCCGTCCCAGACCTCCAGGGTGGACAGGTCGGCGCCCTTGCCGCCGCCGGCCCGGCGGGCCGTCGCGGCGGTCTTGAGCAGCGCGTTGCGCTGCTTGAGCACCCGCTCGTAGTCCGAGCGGACCCCGGCCAGCCGGGGCGCCCGGGCGGTGAGCAGCTCGTCCAGGAAGCGCCGCCGCTCGCCCGGGTCGCCCTTGACCAGGGCGAGGTCCTCGGGCGCGAACAGCACCGTGCGCAGCAGTCCCAGCACGTCGCGCGGGCGCACGTTGTCGGAGCGGTTGATCCGGGCCCGGTTGGCCTTGCCCGGGGTGATCTCCAGTTCGACCAGGGTGGTCCGGCCGCGGTCCGCGATCGAGCCGCGGACCACCGCGCGTTCGGCGCCCTGGCGCACCAGCGGGGCGTCGGTGGCCACCCGGTGGCTGCCCAGGGTGGCCAGGTAGCCGATCGCCTCGACCAGGTTGGTCTTGCCCTGGCCGTTGGGCCCCACGAACGCGGTGACGCCCGGGTCGAGCGGAACCTCGGCCCGGGCGTAGGAGCGGAAGTCGGCGAGCGAGAGGTGCGCGACATGCATGGGGAGGTACTGCGCCCGCCTTCTGTGAACAGCCTGTGGACGGTGTCCCAGGGGACCGTCGGAACTACTTGCTCTCGACCGCGTGGCCGCCGAACTCGTTGCGCAGCGCGGCGATCATCTTCATCTGCGGCGAGTCGTCCTGCCGCGAGGCGAAGCGGGCGAAGAGCGAGGCGGTGATCGCCGGCAGCGGCACCGCGTGGTCGATGGCGGCCTCGACGGTCCAGCGGCCCTCGCCGGAGTCGGCGGCGTAGCCCTTGAGCTTGCCCAGGTGCTCGTCCTTGTCCAGCGCGTCCACCGCCAGGTCGAGCAGCCAGGAGCGGATCACGGTGCCCTCCTTCCAGGAGCGGAAGATCTCCCGGACGTCGGTCACGCTGTCCACGGCCTCCAGCAGCTCCCAGCCCTCGGCGTAGGCCTGCATCATGGCGTACTCGATGCCGTTGTGGACCATCTTGGCGAAGTGGCCGGCGCCCGCCTTGCCGGCGTGCACGGCGCCGAACTCGCCCTCGGGCTTCAGCGCGTCGAAGATCGGCTGGACCTTGGCGATCGACTCGGCCTCGCCGCCGTACATCAGCGCGTAGCCGTTCTGCAGGCCCCAGACGCCGCCGGAGACGCCGCAGTCGACGAAGCCGATGCCCTTGGCGGCCAGCAGCTCGGCGTGCTTCTCGTCGTCGGTCCAGCGGGAGTTGCCGCCGTCCACCACGATGTCGCCGGGGGAGAGCAGCTCGGACAGCTCCTCGACGGTCTCCTGGGTGGGCACGCCGGCCGGGACCATCACCCAGACCACGCGCGGCGCCTGAAGCTTGGTCACCAGCTCCTGGAGGCTGGCGACGTCGGCGAGGTCGGGGTTGCGGTCGTAGCCGATGACGGTGTGGCCGGCGCGGCGGATGCGCTCGCGCATGTTGCCGCCCATCTTGCCGAGACCGATGAGGCCGAGCTCCATGACAAGTCCTTACCTGGGGTGTCGTGCCTGACGGCGGCGCCGTTGCCGCGACACAAGAGCCTACGCCGCGGCGGTGTCCACAGACTGTGGAACGTTCCGGTGGACACCGCTTGCGTCATGTCCAGGCCGAACGGCCCGGCGGCCGGCTCAGCCGGACAGCCGCACCGGCATGATCAGGTACTGGTAGGCCTCGTCCGCCTCGGCGTCCAGGGCCGGCTTGCCGGACAGCAGCGCCGGCTTGGTCGGGGTGGTGAAGGAGAGCTGGGCGAAGGCGGCGTCCACCGCCTTGAGGCCCTCCTCCAGGTAGCCGGGGTTGAAGGCGATCGAGATGTCGTCGCCCTCGAGGTCGGCGTCGATCCGCTCGGTGGCCTGGGCGTCGTCGCCGGAGCCGGCCTCCAGGGTCAGCACGCCCTGCTCGAAGTTGAGCCGGACCGGGGTGTTCCGCTCGGCCACCAGCGAGACGCGCTTGAGCGCCTCCAGGAACGGCTGGGTCTGCACCGCGGCGACCGCGCTGAAGTCCTCGGACTTCGGGAAGAGGCTGCGGAACTTGGGGAACTCGCCCTCCAGCAGCCGGGTGGTGGTGCGGCGGCCGGCGCCCTCGAAGCCGATCAGGCCCTCGCCGGCACCGCCGGAGGAGAGCGCGATCGAGACCGTGTCGCCGCTGCCCAGGGACTTGGCGATGTCCTGCAGGGTGCGGGCCGGGACCAGGGCGACCGCGGAGATGTCCTGCTGCTCGGGCTTCCACAGCAGCTCGCGGACGGCGAACCGGTAGCGGTCGGTGGCGGCCAGGGTGATCCGGTCGCCCTCGATCTCCACCCGGACACCGGTGAGCACCGGCAGCGTGTCGTCCCGGCCGGCGGCCACGGCGGCCTGGCTGACGGCGGTGGCGAAGACCTCGCCGGAGACCGTGCCGGTGGCGCTGGGCATCTGCGGCAGCGCGGGGTACTCGTCCACCGGCAGGGTGGGGAGGGTGAACCGGGAGCTGCCGCAGACCACGGTGACCCGCTGGCCGTCGGTGGAGATCTCCACAGGCCTGTTGGGAAGGTTGCGGGAGATGTCGTTGAGCAGCCGGCCGGAGACCAGCACGGTGCCGGCCTCCTCCACCTCGGCCTCCAGCTCGACCCGGGCCGAGACCTCGTAGTCGAAGCCGGACAGCGCCAGGGCGCCGTCCTGGGCCGTCAGCAGCAGGCCGGCCAGCACCGGCACCGAGGGCCGCGCCGGGAGGCTGCGGGCAGCCCAGGCCACCGCCTCCGCGAGGACGTCACGCTCCACCCGGAACTTCACCGGTAACCGCCTCCTGGGTCCTGCTGTCGCTGCTGCATGGTGCAGTCCTGCTTGCCGAGTCCTTGCCGTGGCCCGACGGAGCTCCGTCGTGGTGTGCCGAGGACAGTCTGACGTACTCCGCCGACAGCCGAGGCCGATGGGCGCAACCGGGGCGAACAGGTGTCGGGATCGGCTTGTCCACAGATTTCGGCCCACCCCGCTGTTGAGCGATTCGAGGGGTCTCTAGGTGTAGCGGTAGTAGTAGGGCCTGTGGATACCGTGGATAACCTTGTTTTCCCAGGTCAAACCCGCTTTTTTGTCCACAGTGGATGTGGACGGCGGCAGTGGATAACTCGGCCGCGCTGTGGACGGCGGAGCGTTATCTACAGGGCACCCTGAGTATCCACAGGTTATCCCCAGCACCGTCCCCAGCAGGAGGCCCGGTTATCCACGGAGCCCCGGGCAACATCACGTGACGCCTTTCACACCGGCCGGTGAACCGGGGCCCTCCGTTGTCGAACAGTGGATACCGCTGTGGAAAAGCTGGGGAAAACTGCCGCTCGCCTGGGGATGACCGGTGGACAACCTCTCGGGGTCCCTGACGGCCCGCCAACTGTCCACATGCTGTGGATAACTGTTGTGCACAAGTCCACAGGGGGCTGACCTGCGGCGAAGAGCGTAGCGTCGATCCGGCTGTGGAGAAATTCTGGATAACTCCGCGTTCCCCAGGCTGTGGACGGGACGGAACACCGAAACCTGTGGAGAACGGCCGGGCGGCTGCGAGCTGTTCGAATGGATGCTCAGTTGTACGAAATCGCCGGGCCCCTGGTGGAGCGTCAGCCGGAAGCCTTCCCCGGCCCGGCGCGGACTACACCCCCGTGCTGCGGAGTCCTCCGAAGGGCCGTCGGCCGGTTGCCCGCCGCCCGCCGCGGCCGGGTACGCCGAAGGGCCCGCCGGCCTCCCGAACGGGTGCCGACGGGCCCTCAACAGGCTGGCGCGGGTTAGCTCTTGATCCGGTTGGTGAGCTCGGTGACCTGGTTGTAGAGCGACCGGCGCTCGGCCATCAGCGAGCGGATCTTGCGGTCCGCGTGCATCACCGTGGTGTGGTCCCGGCCGCCGAACTGGGCGCCGATCTTCGGCAGCGAGAGGTCGGTCAGCTCGCGGCACAGGTACATCGCGATCTGACGGGCCGTCGCCAGCACCCGACTGCGCGAGGACCCGCACAGGTCCTCCACGGTCAGCCCGAAGTACGCCGCCGTCTGCTGCATGATCACCTGGGCGGTGATCTCCGGACCCGCGTCCTCGTCGCCGCCCGGGATCAGGTCCTTGAGGACGATGCCGGCCAGCTCCAGGTCGACCGGCGACCGGTTGAGGTTGGCGAAGGCGGTCACCCGGATCAGCGCGCCCTCCAGCTCGCGGATGTTGCGGGTGATCCGGGAGGCGATGAACTCCAGCACGTCGGCCGGGGCGTTGAGCCGTTCCTGGATCGCCTTCTTGCGCAGGATCGCGATCCGGGTCTCCAGCTCCGGCGGGGTGACGTCGGTGATCAGGCCCCACTCGAAGCGGTTGCGCAGCCGGTCCTCCAGGGTGGTCAGCAGCTTGGGCGGCCGGTCCGAGGAGAGCACGATCTGCTTGTTGGCGTTGTGCAGCGTGTTGAAGGTGTGGAAGAACTCCTCCTGCGTCGACTCCTTGCTCGCCAGGAACTGGATGTCGTCGACCAGCAGGATGTCCATGTCCCGGTACCGCTTGCGGAACGCGTCCGCCTTGCCGTCCCGGATCGAGTTGATGAACTCGTTGGTGAACTCCTCCGAGCTCACGTAGCGCACCCGGGTCCCGGGGAAGAGGCTGCGCGAGTAGTGCCCGATGGCGTGCAGCAGGTGGGTCTTGCCCAGCCCGGACTCGCCGTAGATGAAGAGCGGGTTGTACGCCTTGGCCGGGGCCTCGGCCACCGCGACCGCGGCCGCGTGCGCGAACCGGTTGCTGGCGCCGATCACGAAGGTGTCGAAGAGGTACTTGGGGTTGAGCCGGGCGGCCGGCTCGTCCTTGCGCCCGAGGTCGGGGGCGGGGCCGCCGGGCGGCGCCGGCACGCCCGGGACCGGGGTGCGGTCGCCGACCCGCTCGGGAAGCGCGGGCACGCCCGGTCCGGCCTCGGCCGCGGGCATCGCGGGCGGCAGGTCGCGCCGGGTGGGCGGCAGCTGGCGGCGCGGGCGGGGTTCCTCCACCGCCGCGTCGAAGGCGCCGCCGAACAGGTCGCCCTGGGCCGGCTCACCGCCGGGCCGGACCGGGCCGGCCCGGTGCTCGGCGCCCGGGCCGGGCTCGGGCTGCCAGTCGCGGTACTGGTACGGCTGCGCGTAGTCGCGCTGGTCCGGGTAGGCCGGGTAGTCGCCGCCGTAGGGCTGCGGCGGCTGCGGCGGCTGGTAGGCCTGCGGCTCGGGGTACTCGGCCGGGCGGTGCTGCGGGTAGCCGTAGTCCGGCTCGCGGTACTCGGTGGCCGGCATCGGCTGCGGCTCGGCCGGCGGCCGGGGCGGCTGCACCGGCTCGGGCTGCACGGGGGCCACCGGCTGCGGGGCGGCCGGAGCCGGGCCCGGCGGGGCGGCGTTGGCGTCCACCATGACGGCGATCCGGACCGGGCGGCCGAACTGCTGGCTGAGCCCGTCGGTCAGCTGCGGCAGCAGCCGGCCCTCCAGCACCTGCTTCGCCCACTCGTTCGGGGCGGCGAGCAGCGCGGTGTCGTGCATCATCCACATGGGCTGGGTGCGCTGCACCCAGACCTTGTCCTTGTCACCCACCGAGGTGTCGTTGACCAGCCGCTCGACGACCTTCGCCCAGGCGGGGACGAGGTCGCTGTTGACATCAGCCACTGGTGCACGCTTTCTCGTTCCCCCGGAAACAGGAGGGGATGAACAAAACCAGACAAGTCCTGCAACGGTAGTCAGCGGGCAGAGCTGATTCAAGTTGTTGTCCACAGGCTGTGGGCGGCGCTGGTCGGAGGGTCGGCGGGGCCAGCCGGTTTGACCCTCGGGCGCCCCGCCGCGTACCGTAACGAGGTCGAGTTGTCGATGGCCGCTGCCGCATGTCCGCGGGTCCTCCCGCTTCACAGAAGGCGCGCAGCACGGGCGCCGTGGATTGCCTGGACCCCAGCAGACCTGGGAGGACAGGCCGGATTTCCCAGCTGTGAAGGGGAGATCACGCGGACGCACGGTGACGGCCAAGCTGCGACTCGTCACCCTACGATTCACCCCAGGAGCCCCCGAGTGAGCAAGCGCACCTTCCAGCCGAACAACCGTCGTCGCGCCAAGACCCACGGCTTCCGGCTGCGGATGCGTACCCGTGCCGGCCGCGCCATCCTCGCGGCCCGCCGTGGCAAGGGCCGCGCCAGCATCTCCGCCTGATCCGCGTCCAGGGTCTGCAGTGCTGCCCTCCGAGAATCGGCTGCGGCGGCGCCAGGACTTCGCGACCGCGGTGAAACGCGGCCGTCGCGCCGGTCGGCCCCTGCTGGTCGTCCATCTCAGACGAGAGGACGAGCGGGCGGAGCCGGTCGGCGGGTACAGCGACTCTCACCCGCACGTCGCCGAGGGACTCCCCTCGGCGCGTGCGGGTTTCGTCGTGAGCAAGGCGGTCGGCCCCGCGGTGGTCCGCAACCTGGTCAAGCGTCGTCTACGTCACTTGGTACGCGAACGTCTGACGCGGTTGCCCGCAGGTAGCCTGATAGTGGTACGAGCGCTGCCCGACGCAGCGAACGCCTCGTACTCGGATCTTGCACACGACCTGGATGCCGCGCTCAAGCGGTTGCTCCGGACGGACCCGGCCGCCGAGGCCGGATCAGGGCCAACGGGATCAGGGCGATGAAGTACCTGTTCATGGGATTGATCAGGCTCTACCAGTGGACCATCAGTCCACTGCTCGGTCCGGTCTGCCGCTACTACCCCTCGTGTTCGCACTACGGGTACGAGGCCGTGCGCACGCACGGTGCGGTGAAGGGCAGTGTGCTGACCGCCTGGCGGATCCTTCGCTGCAACCCATGGTCCCCGGGTGGAGTGGACCACGTACCACCGCGCAAGCGTCCCGTTTGGCATCAGCGGCTGCGTGCCCTGGTGCAGTCCAGGACCGGTAGCGCCGTGCTCCCGGAGCCGACGACCAAGCCCAATGCTCAAGGAGTCTGACCGGTGACCTGGTCCTTCCTGAACCCCCTGTACACCGCGGTGTCCTGGATCATCGTCCAGTTCCACTCGCTGTACAGCAACGTCTTCCCCGCGGACAGCGGCTGGGCCTGGGGCCTCGCCATCGCCTCGATGGTCGTCGTGATCCGGATCTGCCTGATCCCGCTCTTCGTGAAGCAGATCAAGTCGACCCGGGCCATGCAGGCGATCCAGCCGAAGATGAAGGCCATCCAGGAGCGCTACAAGAACGACAAGCAGCGCCAGTCCGAAGAGATGATGAAGCTCTACAAGGAGGCGGGCACCAACCCCTTCTCGAGCTGTCTCCCGATCCTGGTGCAGATGCCGTTCTTCACGGCGCTGTACGGCGTGCTCTCCAACGTCGCCAAGGGCCACCCGATCGGTGTCATCAAGGGCGACCTGCTGGTCAGCGCCGGCAACGCGCACATCTTCGGTGCCCCGCTGTCCGCGAAGTTCTGGGGCAGCCACGACCTGAACGTGCAGATCGTCACCGCGGTGATGATCGTGATGATGTCGCTGTCGCAGTTCATCACCCAGCGCCAGCTGATGACCAAGAACGTGGACCTGTCGGTCCAGACGCCGTTCATGCAGCAGCAGAAGATGCTGATGTACGTCTTCCCGGTGATGTTCGCCTTCATGGGCGTCAACTTCCCGGTCGGTGTCCTCGTCTACTGGCTGACCACCAACGTCTGGTCGATGGGCCAGCAGCTGGTCGTGATCCGCAACAACCCGACGCCGGGCAGCAAGGCGTGGGACGAGCGGCAGGCCCGGCTGAAGGAGGCCGGTCGGCTCAACCCGGACGGCACCGTGATCAAGACCGGCATGTTCGGCTTCCTCGGTGGCAAGTCGGCCGCGGCCCAGCAGCAGGCGGCCGGTGCGGTGGCGGAGTCGGTGCAGGTGCGCCGCCAGCAGCCGCGCAAGCAGACCAAGGCGCAGCGCCAGCAGCACCCCGGTGCCACCAAGCCGGGCGACAAGGACGAGGACGCCGCCGTCCAGTCGGCCGACGAGGTGTCGGAGCCGGTGCAGGACGCGGTGCCGAGCGGTCAGGGCGCGGCCAAGGGCACCGGCGGCGGTGCGGCCAAGCGTCCGGCGGCCAAGCAGGGCGGCGGCGCCAAGCGCGGGCCGCAGGGCGGTCAGCGGCCGAAGAAGAAGTCCTAGTCCGCCCGCACCGCATCCTTCACGATCGTCGATTTCGGCCCGTACTCGTGGGCCCCAGTTCCGAAGGAGTCCTCCCGTGACGGAAGGCACCACCGCCGCCGCGGCCGCCCAGGCCGACGAGTCCGCGGACACCCTGGTCGCTCGCCTGGAGCAGGAGGGGGAGATCGCGGCCGACTACCTGGAAGGCCTGCTGGACATCGCCGACCTGGACGGCGACATCGACATGGACGTCGAGGGCGACCGGGCCCTGGTCTCCATCGTGGGTGACGGCAACGACCGGACCCTGCAGCGGCTGGTGGGTCAGGACGGTGAGGTGCTGGAGGCGCTCCAGGAGCTGACCCGGCTGGCCGTGCACCGGGAGACCGGCGAGCGCAGTCGGCTGATGCTGGACATCGCGGGCTTCCGGGCGCGCAAGCGGTCCGAGCTCGCCGAGCTCGGTGCCAACGCGGCGGCGGAGGCCAAGCGGACCGGCGAGTCGGTCAAGCTGCGGCCGATGACCCCGTTCGAGCGCAAGGTGGTCCACGACGCGGTGGCCGCCGCCGGGCTGCGCAGCGAGTCGGAGGGCGAGGAGCCGCAGCGCTGCGTCGTCGTGCTGGCCGGCTGAACCCCTGCTGAACGGTGACCCCGCTCGCACGTCGGTGCGGGCGGGGTCTTCGTACGTGGGGCCGGTGGTCCCGGAGAATGGCGGGGGGATGTTTCACGTGAAACGGTGCTGGTGGGCGGGGGTCGGTGGATTCGGTGAGCGGAGAGGCTGAGATGGCGACGGAGAGTGCGGCGGAGGCCGGCGGCGCGGAGGGGTTGGCCGAGGCCCCCGCGGCGGCGCAGGAGATCTTCGGGGAGCGGTTCCCGTCGGCCCAGCGCTACGCGGAACTGCTGGCGACCGCGGGCGTGCAGCGCGGCCTGATCGGCCCGCGGGAGGTGCCGCGGCTGTGGGACCGGCACGTGCTCAACTGCGCGGTGCTCTCCGAACTGCTGCCGGCCGACGCCACCCTCTGCGACGTGGGGTCGGGGGCCGGGCTGCCGGGCATCCCGGTGGCGCTGGCCCGGCCGGACGTCTCGGTGACCCTGCTGGAGCCGCTGCTGCGGCGCACCACCTTCCTGGAGGAGGTGGTCCGCGAGCTCGGGCTGGACAACGTCACCGTGCTGCGCGGCCGGGCCGAGGAGATGGTCGGCAAGATCTCGGTGGAGATCGTCACGGCCCGGGCGGTGGCGCCGCTGGACCGGCTGGCCGGCTGGGGGATGCCGCTGCTGCGGCCCTACGGCCAGATGCTCGCGCTCAAGGGCGACACCGCCGAGCAGGAGCTGGCCGACTCGCGGGCCGCGCTGACCCGGCTGGGCGCCGTGGAGTGGGCGGTGATCCCGGTGGGGGAGGGCGCACTGGGCGCCGCGACCCGGGTGGTCCAGGTGAAGGCCGGGGAGAGTCCCGGTGGCGTGAAGGCGGCGACTCGGCGCGCGAAGGCGGCCCGGGCCGGGCGTTCCGGCGGCCGGCCGGCCGAACCGCGCACCGGCGGGCGGCGCCGACGCTGACCCCGCGAGCTGCAAAGCCCCTGGTCGCCCTGGTGCGACCAGGGGCTCTTCTGTACCGCCCGGAGTGTCGCACCGTCAGATTTCCGACATAGCGGGCATGGTGTTTCACGTGAAACGTCGTTCCCTCCTCTCGGGCATCCTGGCCCGCAGCCAGGCGGTGACTGTTGCCGCTCCGGTTTCACGTGAAACACTGACCCCCATGCAGGAGTCGGAGACCATCGAGCAGATCGATGACACCCCCATAGCGCGTGCCGCCCAGGCTGCGGTGCAGGCGCTGGGCCGGGCGGGCGAGGGCCTGCCCCGGCCGCCGGCGACCCGGGTGATCGTGGTGGCCAACCAGAAGGGCGGGGTCGGCAAGACCACGACCACCGTGAACATGGCCGCCTCGCTGGCCATGCACGGGCTGCGGGTCCTGGTGATCGACCTCGATCCGCAGGGCAACGCGTCCACCGCGCTGGGCATCGACCACCACGCCGAGGTGCCCTCGATCTACGACGTCCTGGTGGAGGGCAAGCCGCTCGCCGACGTGGTGCAGCCGGTGGTCGAGGTGGAGGGGCTGTTCTGCGTCCCGGCCACCATCGACCTGGCGGGCGCCGAGATCGAGCTGGTCTCCATGGTGGCCCGGGAGAGCCGGCTGCAGCGGGCGATCCAGGCCTACGAGCAGCCGCTGGACTACATCCTGATCGACTGCCCGCCCTCGCTGGGGCTGCTGACGGTCAACGCCCTGGTGGCCGGCCAGGAGGTGCTGATCCCGATCCAGTGCGAGTACTACGCGCTGGAGGGCCTGGGGCAGCTGCTGCGCAACGTCGAGCTGGTGCGGGCCCACCTCAACCCGGTGCTGCACGTCTCCACCATCCTGCTCACCATGTACGACGCCCGGACCCGGTTGGCCTCGCAGGTGGCGGAGGAGGTCCGCAACCACTTCACCACCGAGGTGCTGAGCACCGCGATCCCGCGCTCGGTGCGCGTCTCCGAGGCGCCCAGCTACGGACAGACCGTGCTCACCTACGACCCGGGCTCCACCGGGGCGCTCTCCTACCTGGAGGCGGCCCGCGAGCTCGCGCTGCGCGGGGTGGGCCAGGGCGGAACGGCCGCCACCGAGCAGGCCGCTGCCGAGGCGCTCGGCGCCGTCGGCCAGCACCGGCACACGATCGGCGCGCAGGCGTCGCCGGTCGCAGAACAGAGCACGATGGAGGGCAATCGGTGAGTGGGCGCAGGGGACTGGGTAAGGGGCTGGGCGCGCTGATCCCGCCGGCCGCCTCGCCGGCGGCCGTCGGGCCCGCGATCGCCGCGCCGACCCGGCCGGCACCGGCCACCGGTGCCGCGGCGGTGTCGCCCAGCGCGGTGCCGCTGCTGCCGCCGCCCGGGCGCGGCACGGTCGCCGAGAAGGCGGCGGTGGCCGAGCAGGTGCTGGCCCCGGTGGACGGCGCCCGCTTCGCCGAGCTGCCGCTGGACGCGATCACCCCCAACCCGCGCCAGCCGCGGGAGGTGTTCGACGAGGCCAAGCTGGAGGAGCTGGTCACCTCGATCAAGGAGGTGGGCCTGCTCCAGCCGGTGGTGGTCCGTCAGGCCGGACCCGACCAGTACGAGCTGATCATGGGTGAGCGCCGCTGGCGTGCCTCCCGGGCGGCCGGCCTGGAGCGGATCCCGGCGATCGTGCGGGCCACCGAGGACGACAAGCTCCTGCTGGACGCCCTGCTGGAGAACCTGCACCGGGCCGAGCTCAACCCGCTGGAGGAGGCCGCCGCCTACGACCAGCTGCTGCGCGACTTCGGCTGCACGCACGACGAGTTGGCCGACCGGATCGGCCGCTCCCGCTCGCACGTCTCGAACACGCTGCGCCTGCTGAAGCTGTCGCCCGCGGTGCAGCCGCGAGTGGCGGCCGGGGTGCTCTCGGCCGGCCACGCCCGGGCGCTGCTCGGGGTGGCGGACGCCGAGCGGCAGGAGGCGCTGGCCAAGCGGATCGTTGCGGAGGGCCTCTCGGTGCGGTCCACCGAGGAGATCGTGGCGCTGATGGGCCAGGAGGAGAAGGCCCGCAAGCCGGTCGGCCCCAAGGCGGGCAAGCTGCTCTCGCCGGCCTTCAACGACCTGGCCGGGCGGCTCTCGGACCGGTTCGACACCCGGGTCAAGGTCGAGGTCTCCCAGCGCAACGGGAAGTTGGGCAAGGGCAAGGTGGTCCTGGAGTTCGCCTCGGTGGAGGACCTGAACCGGATCCTGGACAGCCTGGCGCCGGGGGAGGACGGGCTGCGGCTCTCCCAGGGCTGACCGGGGCGGACGGCTGAGCCGCTCGAACAGAAGCTGGTGGGTGCATGTTTCACGTGAAACATGCACCCACTCTCGTTGTACGGGGAGTGCACGTGGTGCGGTCGGCGGGGACCGGAACGGGGACACCGCCGGCCGGAGACTGCGGGAATGTCCTGGGGGGACGCGGCCGGTTGGGAGCGACCCCCGCGGGGAGGAACCGAACGAGGAGGTGTGCTGGATGGGTCGCAGGATCGTCCCGCTGACGCTGGACAACCTGGCGGACCTGCCCCAGCCCTGCCGCTCCTGCGTCTTCTGGGAGCTGGACCCGGTGCGCGGGCGGGAGGCGCAGGACGGGGGCAAGGCGGAGCAGGAGAAGGAGGGGTGGATCTCGGCGGTGCTGCTGGAGTGGGGGTCGTGCGGGCGGATCGCCTACGTGGACCAGGAGCCGGCCGGCTTCGTGCTCTACGCGCCGCCCGCCTACGTGCCCCGCTCGCCGTCCTTCCCGACCAGTCCGGTGTCGCCGGACGCGGTGCAGCTGATGACCAGTCGGGTGCTGCCGGAGTTCCAGGGACAGGGGCTGGGCCGGGTGTTGGTGCAGGCGGTGGCCAAGGACCTGCTGCGGCGCGGCGTCCGGGCGATCGAGGCCGTCGGGGCGGCCGGACCGGAGCGGCCGAGCTGCCTGTTGCCGGCCGACCACCTGCTGGCGGTGGGCTTCAAGACGGTGCGGCCGCACCACCGTTACCCGCGGCTCCGGTTGGAGGCCCGGTCCACCGCCAGCTGGCGGGAGGGGGCGCTGGAGCGGCTGCTGGGCGGCGGGCGGCAGGAGCCGGTGCTGCGGCCCTTCTAGGGTCCGCCGTCACCAGGACGCACGGAGGGGCGGGCCCGGCCGGGCCCGCCCCTCCGTCACGCGCGGTCGGCTCAGCCGGCCGGGGTGAGGAACTCCGCCAGGTCGCGCAGCAGCGCGGCCTTCGGCTTGGCGCCGACGATGCTCTTCACGACCTCGCCGTTGACGTACACGTTGAGGGTCGGGATGGAGATGACGCCGTACTGGGCGGCGACGGCGGCGTTCTGGTCGACGTCGACCTTGGCCACGGTCAGCTGGTCCGCGTACTCCTCGGCGATGGCCTCCAGCACCGGGGCCACCTGCTTGCACGGGCCGCACCAGGTGGCCCAGAAGTCCACCAGCACGGGCTTGTCGCTCTTCAGGACCTCGCTGTCGAAGGTCGCGTCGGTCACGGTCTTGGTGGCGCCGGCCACGGGAGCTCCTAAGGTCGAGGTGGTGGTACTGCTCGGTTGATCACAACAACGGGGAGCCGGACTTTCTTTCCGGCCGCGGCGGGCGGCCCGGTCCGTGCTCCCCGCTGGCGGAGGGTCAGACGGCGACGGAGGCCGCGGCCTTCTCCTGCTCGGCCGCGTGGGCCAGGTGGGCCAGGTAGCGCTCGGCGTCCAGCGCGGCGGAGCAGCCGGTGCCGGCGGCGGTGATCGCCTGGCGGTAGGTGTGGTCGACCACGTCGCCGGCGGCGAAGACGCCGGGGATGCCGGTGCGGGTGGAGGGGGACTCCACCTTGAGGTAGCCCTCGGCGTCCAGGTCGAGCTGACCCTTGAAGAGCTCGGTGCGCGGGTCGTGGCCGATGGCGATGAAGAGGCCGGTGACCGGCAGCTCGCGCAGCTCCCCGGTGGTGGTGTCGCGCAGGGTGACACCGCTCAGCTTCGGGTCGCCGTGGATCGCCTCGACCGCGCTGTCCCAGGCGAAGGTGATCTTCGGGTCGGCGAAGGCGCGCTCCTGCATCGCCTTGGAGGCGCGCAGCTCGCCGCGGCGGTGCACCACGGTGACGGACTTGGCGAAGCGGGAGAGGAAGGTCGCCTCCTCCAGCGCGGTGTCGCCGCCGCCGACCACCGCGATGTCCTGGTCGCGGAAGAAGAAGCCGTCGCAGGTGGCGCACCAGGAGACGCCGCGGCCGGACAGCTCGTCCTCCCGGGGCAGACCGAGCTTGCGGTGCTGCGAGCCGGTGGTGACGATCACCGCGTGGGCCCGGTGCACGGTGCCCTCGGAGTCGGTGACGGTCTTGATCTCGCCGGTCAGGTCGACCGCGACCACGTCGTCCGGGACCAGCTCGGCGCCGAAGCGCTCGGCCTGCGCCCGCATGTTGTCCATCAGCTCGGGGCCCATGATGCCGTCCCGGAAGCCGGGGAAGTTCTCGACCTCGGTGGTGTTCATCAGCGCGCCGCCGGCGGTCACCGCGCCCTCGAAGACGAGCGGCTTGAGGGAGGCGCGGGCCGTGTAGAGGGCGGCCGTGTAGCCGGCCGGGCCGGAGCCGATGATGATCACGTTACGGACGTCGCTCACTGCATCTCCTGATTGGCATCGCGGCCCGCGCCCTGCGGGTGGAGGCTGGCGGCTTGTCGCCAGCCTGGTCAACGGTTCCCCAGTCTCCCGCATTCCCCCGGCAAAGGGCACCGGCCGCCCACCCCTCGGGCCGCCGGGCGCGTCAGCCGGCCGCGATCTGCTGGTGCAGCAGGACGGTGGCGGGGGCCTGGGTGCAGCCCGGGGCGAGCAGGTAGACGTCCAGCCGGCCCGGGTCGGTGGCGACCCGGTAGACGTAGGCGTCGGCCGGGGCGCCCGCGTAGCTGCCGTGCGCCACGGTGAGCGGGGCCTGGTCGCGGTTCCCGTCCACCGCCGCGCGCACGCACGGCGGGGGCAGCGGGACGGCGGGGGAGGCCTCGCCCTGCTCGGTGGTGGCGTGCGGCCGCACGCCGGTGGCGGGCGGGCTGCCGAGCAGCTGGTGGATCTGGTCCGGCAGGCCGTCCGCGGTGAAGTGCGGGCCGGCCACCAGCTGCTGGGCGTCGGCCGGCCGGGCGGCGCCGGAGCGGCCGCCCGCCTGCTGCTGGCCGTCGAGGAGCCCGAACAGTGCGGCCGAGCCGAGGCCGAGGCCGGCCACCGCGGTGGCGACCACCACCAGCAGCCCGCGGCGGCGGGCGCGGGTGCGGGCGGCGGGGCCGGTGCTGCGGTCGGCGCGGGCCGGCGGTGCGGTGGACCCGGGGCGGCCCGACCCGGCGGCGACGTTGGCGGGGCCGGCCGCAGGCGGGGCAGCGGGCTCGGTGGCGGTGGGCTCGGTGGCGGGGTGCTCAGTGGCGGGGTGCTCGGCCGCGCTGGGGTCGGTGGCAGCGGGCGCGGCGGCGGGGTGCTCGGCCGCAGTGGGCTCGGCCGCGGCCCGGGCGAGCGCCGCGTCGATCCGCAGCGCCACGTCCGCCGGCATGGGTTCGACCGGGACCCCGGCGAGCAGCGCGCTCACCTCGGCCAGCGCGGCCAGCGTGTCGGCGCACTCCGGGCAGCCGGCCAGGTGGGCCCGGAGCTCGGCCTGTTCGGCGGGCGCCGACAGCTGCTCGGCCAGGTCCGCCAGGCGCTCGACGGAGGGATGCGACGCGGCGGCCGACTCGGCCGCTCCGGGCGTGGTGTGGTTCGTCATCGGTTCGTCGCGTCTCCTTCCTTGCTCAGCTCCGGCGCGGGGACGGGCGCAGATGGGACGGATCCGGCCGCCGACCGGTTCCGGGGTGGCGGTGTTTCACGTGAAACACCGTCCTCGGCGGGGCCGCGCAGGTGGCGCACCAGCGGCAGCAGTCGGGCCCGGCCGCGGGCGCAGCGGCTCTTCACGGTGCCCACCGGCACGCCCAGCACCTCGGCCGCCTCGGCCACCGAGTAGCCCTGCATGTCCACCAGCACCAGGGCGGCGCGCTGGTCGGCCGGCAGCTCGGCCAGCGCGGCCCCGAGCTCGCGGCGGAGCTCCTGACGGAGCACCAGCTCCTCGGCCGGCTCCTCGGCGGGCACCAGGGTGTCCAGCGCCTGCGGCTGCTCGTCCAGCGAGCCGGCCCGGCGCACCGCGGCCCGCCGGGCCCGGTCCAGGCAGGCGTTGACCACGATCCGGTGCAGCCAGGTGGTGACCGCCGAGCGGCCCTGGAAGGAGCCCGCCGACCGGAGCGCCGAGACCAGCGCGTCCTGCAGGGCGTCGGCGGCCTCCTCGCGGTCGCCCAGGGTGCGCAGCGCGATCGCCCAGAGCCGGTCCCGGTGCCGCTGCACCAGCAGGCCGAACGCCGCGGGATCGCCGTCGACGTGCCGAGCCAGCAGCTCGGCGTCGCTCGGTGCCTCGGCCGGGGTGGGCGCCTGTGCCCCCGGTCCTGCCGGTTCTGCCATCCGCCCACACCTTCCGGGCCGTCGGACCTGTCACGGTGGTCCGACGGGTCAGCCGGTCACCTTGATCTCGGCCACCTGGCCGCGGTATCTGCCGCTCCCATCCTTGGGGAGGCTGGTCAGCCAGATCAAGAGGTAGCGCGAGGTGACCGCGGAGCCGGGCTGGAACTGCACCTCGGTGCCGGTGCCGCGCGCCACCGGCTGGCCGAAGTCGTCGAGCTTGGTCGGCGTGCCGCCCCCGGCCGCGTTCGGCACCCGGAGCTCGGCGCTGGTGGTGCCGGCGAACTGGACGGTGACCGAGCTGACCGGCCGGGCCGAACCCAGGTCCACCAGCAGCCCGGTGCCGTGCCCGATGGTGGGCAGGTCGTCGAAGTAGCCGTCGGTCTGCCAGGAGGTGTTGGGGTCGTTGTCGTGGGTGTTCGCCAGCAGTTCGGTGTGCATCGGGTGGTCGCCGAACGGGTTGAACGAGGTGACGTCGGCGATCACCAGCGGGGTGGGCCGGACCGGGGCGGTGCTGGACGGCGGCAGTCCGGCGCCGGAGGCGCCCAGGGCGGTGGGCTCCCCGCTGGTGCCGAGCCGGCCGGCCAGCTCCCAGGAGCCGTAGCCGATGGCGCCCAGCAGGGCGAGCGAGACGGTCCACTGGACCACCCGCTTCGCGAGGTGGCGGCGGCCGCGCCGGCGGGGCGGGTGCGGCGGCAGCGGGACCGACGGCCGGGTGGGCGCGTGGTGCTGCGGTCCGGGCCGGGCGGGCGGCGCGGGCCGCACCACGCGCTCGCGGCCCACGGTCTGGCCCGGGGCGGGGTAGCGGTCGGTGCCGCCGCCCGCCTCGGCCTCGGGCTGCCGGATCCGCGGCAGCAGGGCGATCTCCGCAGCCAGCGCGGCCGGGCTGGTGATCGGGTCCAGCTTGCGCGGCGGCGGCTCGCACAGGGTCCGGGCGGCCAGGTCGGACAGGCCGCGGTGCACCCCGCCGCGGACCTGCTCCGGCGGCACCAGGCCGAGGTCGGCCGGCGTCCCCTTCAGGTCGTAGCGGTCCTCGGGGTGCGGCCAGCGGTGGGTCAGCGCGGCGTACAGCAGGGTGCCGACGGCCCGGGTGTCGGTCAGCTCGGCGGCCGGCCCGGTGGCGGCCGCGGGGTCGGCCAGGCCGCGCAGCGCGGCGTCCACCGCGACCCCGTTGATCCGGTACTGGCCGGTGTCGGTGCGCAGCACGCAGCGCGGGGTGAGCCTCAGGTGGGCGCGGCCGCCGCGGTGCGCGGCGGCGATCGCGTCGGTCACCTGACGGACCATCTGGTAGGCCTCGTAGGGCTCCAGCGGGCCGTCCGCGAGCAGCGTGGCCAGGTCGGTGGCGTCCGGCAGCCACTCCCGGATGACGTAGACCAGCTCGCCCTCCTGGACCGCGTCCAGCACCTGGACGAAGCGCGGGTCGCCGAGCAGCGCGGCCGACCGGGCCGCCGTCAGCACGCCCTCGGCGCGGCTGCTGCCGGCGGCCAACAGGTGCACTCCGACGGCGCGGCGCAGCTTCTCGTCCACGGCCCGCCAGCTGCTGAAGACGGCGGTGCGGGAGATGCACTCCTCCAGCCGGTAGCGGCCGGCGATCCGGTCGCCGCTGCGCCGTTCGGGGACCGGCAGCTGCTCGGGCGGTCCGGTCGGTTCGGCCGCGGCCGGGGTGGGCCGGGTGGTGTCCGCCGCGGACCCGTCGCCGTCCTCGTCCTCGTCCTCGTCCTCGTCCGGTGCGGAGCCGTCCGGGCCGTCGTCCGGCGCCGCGGCCGCGCTCGGGCCGGGCTGCTCGTCCGGCGCGTCGTCGGCCGGCGCGGCCCCCTCGGTCGCGGTCCCGGACTGCTGCTCGTCCGGATCGTCCGTCGTGCCGGCCGGTGGTCCGGCCAGTTCGGCGGCGATCTCGGCGGCGGAGAGCGGTGCGGTGATCTCGCCCGTCGCCTCGGCCGGCGACAGCTCCACGACTGCCTCGGCGCGGTCCCTGGTGCGGTCAGCCACCGTCGTCTGCCTCCCCTTGTGACCCAGTCGTCCGGGACAATTGTGCCCACTCTTCCGCCCCGAGTACGACCGCTGTGCGGGCCATCCGGTTCCAGCCAGGCCCGAACTGCTCAGTCGGTGGACAAACTGATGATCGGTCAGTGTCCCCAGCGGCTGCGGACCATACCGATCATCCCGTTCAGCTCCTCGATCCGCATCCGCCTGGCCAGCACCACGAACAGGGTCAGCTGCACCGCACCCGCCACCAGGACGGTCAGCACGCTGCCCAGCCAGCCGCCGAGCAGCGCGGTCAGCGCCAGCTCGACCAGCAGGCCGGCCAGCGCGGCCGGCAGGCAGGCGATCGTCAACCGGGTGTAGGTGCGGGCGATCCGCCCCGAGTCCAGGCCGCCGATCCGCCGCTTCAGCTTGGGCACCGCCACCGCCACCCCGACGGCGTAGGCGGCCCCGTAGCCCAGCGCCATCCCGGTGACCGCCCACTGGGCCGGCAGCAGCAGGTAGCAGAGCAGCGCGGTGCCGGCCTGGGTGACGGCCACCCAGACGGTGTTGGAGAACGGCGTGCGGGTGTCCTCGTAGGCGTAGAAGCCGCGCAGCAGCACGTACTGCACCGAGTAGGGGATCAGGCCCAGCGCGAAGGCGGAGAGCATGAAGCCGACCTGGGTGGTGCTGTGCGCCACGCTGCCGCCGTTGCCCAGCCCGTAGATGGCGCTGCCGATCTGCGGGCCGAGCGCGAGGAAGAGGAAGGCGGCCGGCACGATCGCCACCGCCGAGGTGCGCAGCCCGTAGGAGAGGTCGTCCCGCACCGCGCCGGCGTCGCCGTCGGCCGCCGCCCGGGAGAGCCGCGGGAGCACCGCGCTCATCACCGAGACGGTGACCACCGCCATCGGCAGCTGCCAGATCAGCAGCGCGTTGGAGTACGCCGCCAGGCCCACTCCCAGGTGCCCGTCGTCGGCCGCGTCCCGGCCGGCCGCGGTGGCCAGCTGGGTGACCACCAGGTAGCCCGCCTGGTTGGCCAGCACGAAGAGGAAGGTCCACTTGGCCAGCCGGGCGGCCTTGCCCAGGCCGTGCCCGCGCCAGTCGAAGCGCGGCCGGAACCGGAAGCCGGCCGCCCTCAGGTACGGGACCATCGACAGCGCCTGCACCGCCAGGCCGAGCAGGGTGCCCACGCCGAGCAGCCGCAGGCCCTCGGGGGAGATGGTCTCGGGGGTCACCCGGCTGTGCTGGAAGGTGCCGAAGACCCAGAGGTACATCCCGAAGGTGAAGATCACCACGACGTTGTTGAGGACCGGCGTCCACATCATCGCGCCGAACCGGCCGCGGGCGTTGAGGATCTGACCCATCACCACGTGCACGCCCATGAAGAAGATGGTCGGCAGGCAGTACCGGGCCAGGGCCACCGTGGTGTCGGCGCTGGCGGGGTCGCTCATCAGCGAGTGCGAGATCAGCTGGACCAGCAGCGGGGCGGCCAGCACCGCGACGAAGGCGACCCCGGCCAGGCCGGCCATCACCAGGGTGAGCAGGCGGTTGGCGTACGCGGTGCCGCCGTCCTCGTCCTGCTTCATGCTGCGCACCAGCTGCGGCACGAAGACCGCGTTCAGCGCGCCGCCGCCGATCAGGATGTAGAGCAGGGTGGGCAGCGTGTTGGCCGCCGAGTAGGAGTCGCCCATGGTGCCGACCCCGATCGCGGCGGCGATCACCATGGTGCGCAGGAAGCCGGTGGCCCGGGAGACCAGGGTGCCCGCGGCCATCACCGCGCTGGACCCCAGCAGGCCGGGCAGCCGGCCGCCGGGCGCGGGCGGCTGCGGGTCGTCCGGCAGCTCGCCCCCGGTGGGCTCCCCGGGCGGCTCGGTGGCCGGTTCCGCGGCCTCCCGCGCCCGCTCGGGCGCCGCGGGTCCGGCGGGCCCGCGGGCGGCCCCGGGAGGCCTCTCACCGGTCTCCTCGGGCCGCAGCGGCGGGTCGAACTCGATCACCGGGACGAACGGACGGCCGGACTCGGTGGCCACCACGCCCGCCGCGGGGCCGAGCAGCGCGTCCACGCCGACGTACTCGGTGGTCCCGCCGAGCTCCTCGGCCGCGACGTCCGGCGCCGACGACCGTTCCGGGGCGACGTCCGGCGCCGGCGAGGGTTCGGCGGACGGCTCGACCGCGGCTGTGGCCGTCCGGGTCCAGCGGGAGGCCGGCACCACCGGCTCCTCCAGCGGCTCCGCGCCCTCCGACTGCTGCGCGGGCAGGTCGGTCGGCGCGTCGGGCGCGTCGGGCCCGGCCGCCGCGGCGGGTGCCTCGGGTCCCTCAGGTGCCTCGGGCGGCCGGACGACCGGAGCGGGCGCCGGGGACTGCTCGGCGGCGTACGGACCCGGACCCTGCTGCGGCGCGTACGGGTCGGCGGCGAAGGGATCGCGCGCGTACGTGTCGCTGAGGTACCAGTCCGGCTCCTCGGTCGCAGGTTCGTTGGCGCCGCGCTCGCTCATGCCACCTCATCGCTGTCCGGATTCGGTCCTCGTCGAGGCCTACTGTCTCATCACGGCAGGTCAGAAACCGGGCTTTGGACGCGTGCCCTAGGGATGCGCCGCCTCGTGCAGCTCACCCTGCTCGGGGCCGTCGGGCGCGGCGGGGGAGCCCTGCTCCGGCTCCGCGTCCCGGTCGGCCGCAGCGGCGTCGGGGGCGTCGGGGTCCTGCGGGTCGACCAGCGGGGCGTCCGGGTCCTCGACCGGCTCGCCGCGGTGCTTGCGCCGGGCCAGCATGAACCGCCCGCCGGCCACCAGCACCAGCAGCGCACCGGCGCCGACCACCCACCAGACGCCGCTGGGCACCTGGCTGACCTCCACGGTGAAGCCCACCGGGTCGCCGTACGGCTGGGCGTCCGGGCCGACCGTCCACAGCTGGGCGGTCATCTGCACGCTGCCGTTGCCGACCGCCTGGGCCTGGAAGCGGGGCGAGGTGCTCTGGCCGCCCGGCAGTTCGATCGAGTGCCTGCTGGTCACCCGGAGCCGGTTGGGCTGGCTGGAGGTGAGCCGCAGCTCCAGGTTGACCACCGGCTGGTGCAGGTCGTTGCGGACGCTCACCTGGATCAGCCCGGAGTCGCCGGCCAGGGTCAGGCTGTTGCTCTTCGGCGGGATCAGCACCGCGCCCTTGAGCTGGGCCAGGTACTTGCCGGTGTTGTCCCGGTAGGTGGCGGCGCCCGCCGGGTTGCCGCGCCAGGCGGTCGAGACGGAGCGGGCCAGCGCCGCGCCGAACGGGCTGCTCACCCGGGCCGGCACGGTCAGGATCCGCAGCATCAGGTCCACGTCGCGCTGCATGGCGGCCACCGACTGGAAGGCGGTGGCGGGCAGCTCGGAGCCGCGCAGGTCGGCCGGGTAGGCCCCGGGGTTGGCGATCGTGGTGCCGACCCCCTTGTCGGCCGGGGCGCCGGCCACCTCGTCCAGCGTGTGCGGCTCGATCCAGTGGCCGCCCTGCGCGGTGGCCAGCGCGCCCTTCAGCACCTTGGCGGTGGCGGCGGTCAGCGTGCGCGGCGGCATCACCAGCAGGGTGCGCTGCTGGCCGGGCTGCTGCAGCGTGATCGCCAGCGTCTCGGCCAGCAGGCGCTGGGTGGCCTGGGTCTGGGCGTCGCTGGTGGTCAGGTCGGACTGCAGCAGGCCGGCGATGGTGCTGTCGGCGACCACCGCGGTCTGCCCGGTGCTCAGCTGACGGGCCGCGCTGGCGGTGTACGGCAGCTGGTCGGGCACGCTGGCGCTGTTCACCAGCAGCTCGCCCGCACCCAGCTGCTGGGCGGTCTGGGCGGTCGCCTGGTCCAGGTAGCCCTGGTAGGGCCAGGCCACCCCGTCCTTCGGGTCGATCGACAGCCGGCCCTCGACGGTCAGCCGGCCGGCCTGCCGCGCGGTGTCCAGGCCGGCGGTGCCGCTGCCGTTGTGCGCGATCGAGGCCAGGTCGGGGTCGGCGTAGGGCAGGCTGACCACCTCGGCGTTGTTCTTGGTGACCGCCGCCCGCAGCTTGGTGAGCCAGTCGTTGGCCACCGCCTGGCCGGTGCCGGCCACCGTGGTGGAGTCCTTGGCCGGGTCGCCGCCGTGGCCGGGGACCTGCACCCGGTACGCCTTGGTCATCGCGAACACGGCGTCCAGCAGGTCCGGGTCCACCACCCAGGTCACCGAGGGCATGTCCTGGCCCAGGGTGAGCAGCTGGCCGAGCCGCCCGGTGGGGGCCAGGTCGGCGGCCAGGCTGTCGTCGCGCAGCACCGGGGCGTCGTCGCCCTCGGTGCCGCTGCCGCTCTGCGCGACCAGCTCCGGCGCGTGGGTCAGCGGCCAGAGGGTGGCCACCTTGGTGGGCTGCACCCCGTTGCCGTCCGGGAAGTACGGCAGCAGGGTGCGGGCGATGCCGACGGGGTGGACCGACTCGTCGTCCTGGGTCGCGGCCTGCACCTCGACGGCGAGCTCGTAGACCCCGTTGCCGTCCAGCTTGAGGTCGGCCAGCGGGACGGTGATCGGATCGAAGGCCGCCGAGCCGCCGGCCGGCAGGTCGTTCAGCGTCTTGGTGGCGTTGGCCTGCAGCTTGGTGCCGTCGGCGCCGACCGGGTCGGTGCGGGAGAGCAGCTGGGCGATGCCGCTGCGGGTCTGCAGCGGCTGGCTGCCGCGGCCGAAGGCGAGGCCGACGGTCGGGCTCTTCAAGGCGGCCTGTCCGGTGTTGGTCACGGTGCCGGTGACCTGCACGGTGCCGTTCGACCCGGGGGCCGACTGGTTCACCGAGGTGATGGTGACCGCCACCGGGTACTCCGGCGAGACGTTGGCGAAGCCGGGCACCGCCTGGGCCGGCGGGGTGGTGGCGGTGACCACGCCGACCAGGGCCAGCGCGCCCGCGGCCAGCCCGGGCAGGCGCCGCACCAGGGACCGCCCCCGGCGGGGGGCCGGGTACGCCCGGCGGGGACCCTCGGTGTGCCGTGCTGGCTCGCCCACGCGCTTCGTCCTCGCCGTTCTGGTCAGCGGTCCGCTGGTCGGATGTGTCGGTTCGTGCGGTCGGCCCGCGCTGTCCCTGATGACGCGTCGTGCCGTGCCCGCGGTTTCCCCAACCGGCATGGTAACGACGCCGGCGGGCTCGCAGTGTTGCGGGCCGGGGGGAAAGGGGTGTGCCGGTAAAGCAGGGGGCGGGCGGCAGGCCCGGCCACGTACCCTTTGTGCCGTGTCCAACGCCAATGAGTCCAGCGCCACCGCCACCCCGCCCGCCCCCGCCGGTACCGCCCTGCCAGGGCTGAGCGAGGCCCAGACCCTGGGCCTGCAGGAGTTGCTGCGGGTCTCCCCGGTCGCGGACGAGATCGCCCGGCGGTTCCAGGAGGCCGGCTTCCGGCTGGCCCTGGTCGGCGGCTCGGTGCGGGACGCGCTGCTCGGCCGGCTCGGCAACGACCTGGACTTCACCACCGACGCCCGGCCCAAGCAGGTGCTGAAGCTGGTGAAGGGCTGGGCCGACGCGGTCTGGGACGTCGGCATCGCGTTCGGCACCGTGGGCGCGCGCAAGGACACGGCCGACGGCAGCTTCCTGATCGAGATCACCACCTACCGCTGCGAGGCCTACGACCGCAGCTCCCGCAAGCCCGAGGTGACCTACGGGGACACCATCGAGCAGGACCTGGTCCGCCGCGACTTCACCGTCAACGCGATGGCGGTGGACCTGCCCGGGCGCGGCTTCGTGGACCCGCACCACGGCCTGGACGACCTGGAGGCCCGGGTGCTGCGCACGCCGGCCACGCCGGAGGAGTCCTTCTCCGACGACCCGCTGCGGATGATGCGGGCGGCCCGGTTCGCCGCCCAGCTGGACTTCGACCCGGCACCGGAGGTGATCGCGGCGATGACCGCGATGGCCGACCGGATCGGCATCGTCTCCGCCGAGCGCGTGCAGGCCGAGCTGAACAAGCTGCTGCTGGCCCAGCACCCGGTGAAGGGCCTGCGCCTGCTGGTGGACACCGGCCTGGCCGCCCACGTGCTGCCGGAGCTGCCGGCGCTGCGGCTGACCGAGGACGAGCACCACCGGCACAAGGACGTCTACGAGCACTCGCTGACCGTGCTGGAGCAGGCGATCGACTTGGAGCAGGACGGGCCGGACCTGACCCTGCGGCTGGCCGCGCTGCTGCACGACATCGGCAAGCCGCGCACCCGCCGGTTCGAGTCGGACGGCCGGGTCTCCTTCCACCACCACGAGATGGTCGGCGCGAAGATGACCCGCAAGCGGATGCGGGAGCTGAAGTACTCCAAGGAGCTGACGGACGACGTCTCGCGCCTGGTCGAGCTGCACCTGCGGTTCCACGGGTACGGCGGCGGCGAGTGGACCGACTCGGCGGTGCGCCGCTACGTCACCGACGCCGGCCCGCTGCTGGAGCGGCTGCACAAGCTGACCCGCTCGGACTGCACCACCCGCAACAAGAAGAAGGCCGCCACCCTCTCGCGCACCTACGACGGCCTGGAGGAGCGGATCGTCCTGCTGAAGGAGCAGGAGGAGCTGGACGCGATCCGGCCCGCGCTCGACGGCAACCAGATCATGCAGCTGCTCGCCCTCAAGCCGGGTCCGCTGGTCGGCAAGGCCTACCAGCACATGCTGGAGCTGCGGCTGGAGCACGGCCCGATGGAGCACGAGGCGGCGGTCGCCGCGCTGCAGGAGTGGTGGGCCGCGCAGGGCGGCTGAGTGTCGCTTGCCAAGATCTGCAACTGTCCGGAGGGCCTTGAGCGATTTCGCTCGAAGGTGCGGATACCGACCAGTTCATGTGACTGCCGGATCAGCAGCGCGTTGCGCTGTCCGGGTGAGGAGAGGGTCTCCCCACCCGGAAGGAGTGATGGCGATGGCCGTCGACGCAGTGCTGCTGGAGTCCCCGACGATGCGGGCCCGGGTCGGGGACCGGGTCGAGGCGCTGGACAAGGTCCGGGCGCTGACCCTGCTGCCGGACGGGGTGCACGTGACCACCGAGGGGGTCGCGGCGTACTTCGAGGTGAGCGTGAAGACGATCCGCTCGGTGGTGCTCGACCACGGGGCCGAGCTCGGGTCCAACGGGTACACCGTGCTGACCGGTGAGCGACTGGGTTCCTTCAAGGAGCTCAGTCGGATCCACAGCCGGGCCCGCGCCCTCGCGCTGTTCACCCGGCGGACCGTGCTCAACGTGGCGATGCTGCTGCGGGACAGCGACATCGCACGTCAGGTGCGGTCCCAGCTGCTCGACATCGAGGAGCGGGCCCGGTACGCGCCGGTGGACAACCGCGGGGTGCCCCCTGTGGACAACCTCGTCGGAGCCCCCGCCGGCAGTGTGGACGCGGCGGTGGCCCGGGTCGCCGAGACCGTGGTCAGCAAGGTGATCGGCACGGCCGTGGTGCCGCTGTTGAACGCCATCGCGGAGGACGTCGCGCACAGCAACCGCAAGCTGGACGTGCTCACCGACCGGGTCGACCGGCTGGAGCGGATCGTGCTGGACGACGACCAGCGCAGCGTGGCCAGGCGCCGGCTGCAGCTGCTGCGGGCCGTTGACGAGGGGGTGGACGAGGAACTGCTCGACGACCACCTCGTCTGAGGCGGACGGGCCGTCGGCTCCGGCTGACGGCCCGTCCCCCTGCCGGTCCGTCAGGTGGCGGAGCCGCTGCCGCTGCCCCCGTCGCTCCCGGTGCCACCGCTGCCCGCGGGCGGGATGGTGCCGGGAGCGGCCAGGCAGAGCACGAAGCTGTAGCCGGCGTCCTTGTGGCTCAGCCACTTGGTGGCGTTGCTGTACGGCGCGCAGGCGGTGGAGCCGTCGTCCATGGTGGCCACCCGGTGCACCACCTGGTAGTCGGCCCGCTTGTCCGAGCAGGGCACCACGACGACCGAGGCCGAGGCGTCGTCGGCGCCGGCCTTGCCGTTGGCGTCGTGCAGGCAGTCGCCGGCCTGCGCGGTGGTCACCGGGCGGTCGTGGCTGGTGTCCACCGGGTCGGCCGCGGTGAGCGCCACCACGAGCAGGGTGATCGCCACCGCGACCGAGGCGACCGGGAGCAGCAGCATCCAGATCGCCCCGCGCCGGGTGAGCGGGCGGCCGGGGTCCAGCTGCGGGCCGTGGCTGCCCGGCTGCGGCGGGGGCAGCCGGCGCAGCCGCTGGAGCGCCGAGCGGTTCTGCAGCAGGGCGATCAGCGTGAAGAGCGAGGACAGGTAGCTCCACCAGCCGCGCAGCAGGGTCTGCTGGGACATGTCGCGGACGGTGGCGGTGCCGCAGACCACGCAGTACGGACCGGGCGCGCGCAGGAAGCGCATCAGCACGATCAGGCCGCGGTGGCCGCGCACCGTGACGTCGGCCGCCGGGACGCCGCCGCAGATCCGGCAGGCGAGCAGCTGGGGCGGGGCGTAGCCGGGCGCGGGCATCCCGTACCCCCAGCCCGGCGCGGGCTGGGGCGGGGCCTGGTACGGGTTCTGGGGCGGTGGCGCCGGGTAGCCGTAGGGCTGGGTCGGCGGCGGGCCGGGCTGCTGGGCCGGGAACCCGTAGGGCTGCGCAGGCGGGGGGACGGGTTGCTGGGCCGGGAACCCGTAGGGCTGGGTCGGCGGCGGGCCGGCCACCCCGGCCGGCGGTGCGTAGGGTGCCGCGGGCGGGGGCGCGACGGGTGCCGGGTACGGCGTTGCGGTCGGTGGCGGCGCGTACGGCGCCGCGGGCGCTGCTGCGACCGGCGGCGCGACCGGCTGTGCGACCGGCGGCGGTGCCTGGACGGGCACGGCGGCGCTCGGCACGGCACTGAGCGCGGTGGTGGCCGCGGCACCGGGGGCGGCGCTGTCGGGCGTCGTGGCGCTCGGCACCGCCCGCAGGGCAGTGGTGGCCGTTTCGCCGGTCCGGGGGTCGGGCACGTCGGCGCCCGGCACGGCCCGCAGCGCGGTGGTGGCTCCGGCACCGGCGTCGCCCGGGGGCGCAGCAGCGGGCGCGGGAGTCGACTCGGCCGCCTGCTCGGCCGCCTGCTCGGCCGCCGGCACCGCGTCCTGCACTGGAGGTGTCTCCTGGACCGGAACCGCGTCCTGCACCGGCGGCGCGGGCGGCGCCGGTACCGCGTCCTGGACCGGTTCGGCGGCGGACGGGCCGGGGAAGACCGGCGGCGGCGTGGCCAGCGGCGGGGCGGCCGGCCGCGGCGGCACCGGATGCGGGTGGGCCGCCACCGGCTGATCCGGGTCTGGCGGCGGCTGGTACGGATTGGTCACGCGGACTCTCCCCAGGTCGACGGACGACGCGCCTCGTACCTTAGCGTCGTGCGGTCCTCGCGTAGAGGGCGGCGGACGCCGCGTACAGCACCGCGACGCCCAGCACCACCGCCGCCGACCGCCCGTCCAGCGGCAGCACCAGCGAGGTCACCCCGGCCGCCGCCACGAAGGCCACGTTGAACAGCACGTCGTACAGCGCGAAGACCCGGCCGCGGTAGTCGTCCTCCACCGAGTTCTGCACGATGGTGTCGGCGCAGATCTTGGTGCCCTGGGTGACCACGCCGAGCAGCAGCGCCGCGACCATGGTCGGCCAGACGGCGAAGAAGAGTCCGAGCGCGGGGACGAAGACCGCCGCCGATCCCAGGCAGGCCACCATCCAGCCGTGCAGCCCGAGCCGCCGGGAGAACCACGGGCTGACCACCGCCGCCAGGAAGAACCCCACCGCCGAGAAGGCCAGCGCGGTGCCCAGCGTGGCCAGCCCGCCCCGGGTGTCGCCGGAGGCGTTGAAGGTGTACCGGGAGAGCATCAGCACGGTGACGATGAGCACCCCGTAGCAGAACCGGGCCGCGGTGACGGCGCCCAGCGCGTACACCGCCGGGCGGCTCTCCCGCACCAGGTGGCGCAGTCCGTCCACCAGGGCCCGGCCGGCCTGGCCCAGTGCGGCCCGCAGGTCCGGGCGGTCGGGGTGGTGCTCCGGCCCGAGCAGCTCGGGGTCCATCCGGTGCGCGGCCAGCGCGGCGGCCAGGTAGAGCACGGCGGCGACGGTGACCAGGGCGGCGTCCGCCCGGGTGCCGGGCGGCAGCACCTGGTGGAAGAGGAAGCCGATCCCGCCGCCCAGGGCCGCCGCCACGGTACCGGCGGTGGGGGAGAGCGAGTTGGCGGTGACCAGCTGGCCGGGCGAGACCACCCGGGGCAGCGCGGCCGAGAGGCCGGCCAGGATGAACCGGTTGAGTGCGGTGACCAGCAGGGCCGAGGCGAAGAAGAGCCACTCGGGAGCCCGGCCGAGCAGCAGCGCGGCGGTCACCAGGCCGAGCCCGAAGCGGGCCAGGTTGCCCAGGTAGAGCACCTGGCGGCGGCGCCAGCGGTCCAGCAGCACGCCGGCGAACGGGCCGATCACCGAGAACGGCAGCAGCAGCACCGCCAGCATCGAGGCGATGTCGGCGGGGGAGGACTGCCGCTCGGGCGAGAAGATCACGTACGAGGCGAGCGAGACCTGGAAGACCCCGTCGGAGAGTTGGGAGAGCAACCGGGCGCTGAGCAGCCGCCGGAAGTCCTGGGCGCGGAGCAGCGCGCCGAGCGTGGCTCGACCCGCCGCGGAGTCGGAGTGGGCCTCGGCCGGCCGTCGGGTGATCGCCACCCGCCCAGGGTGTCATGCCGAGGGCCGATTTTTCACGTGAAACATCGGCCCGCGGCGGTGACGAACAGTCAAAAGGTGAGCGGAATGGGTCAGCGCGCGACCGCGCCGCGGGTTAACGT
>NZ_JBHYKG010000051.1:0-35527 GCF_042741245.1 Kitasatospora sp. NPDC058965 | reverse complement strand
GGGTGGGGGGGCGCGGGGGGGGCGGGGGGGGGCGGGGGGTACGGGTGGCTTCACGGGCTGGGGGGCGGGGGGGGGGGGGGGTGGGGGCGGTACGGGAGTGGCGTCCGGATCGGGTGGGACGGGAACGGTTCCCATGGTCACGGCTCCTCTCGACCGAGGGTGCGTTCGAGGTCTTCGCGTTCATCTTCGAGCGGCCGGGGTGTCGGTGCCCGCCGAGCCGCCGGTGCCGACCCGGTCAGAAGGTCAGACCTGGAGCAGCCGCTCCAGCAGCGCCCGGTACTGACGGAGCGCCACCCGCAGCTCCTCGGTGCCGGCCGCGAGGGACTGCTGCTCCGGACGGGCGCCGCCCAGCTCGGTGCGGCGGGCGGTGACGGACTCGCCGATCAGGCGCAGCGACTTCTGCACCAAGGCGTCCGCGTGCTCGACGGCCCGGGCCGGGTCGTCGACGAACCCGGCCTGCAGGGTGTGCCACTCGGCCTGCAGCCGTTGCACCCGCTCGGGGTCCAGGCAGCGCGGGTCGACGGTCGCGCGCGGGTCGCCCACCGGGTGCTCCGTGGCCACGCCGCGTGCGCCGCCGGCGCCGGGCGGGGCCTGCTCGGGGATCGCGGCGCGGATGTCGTTCGGGGGACCGTCGTCCGGCGCGGTGGGATTCCGTCCCATGGGGTGTGCTCCTCCCTCGTGCTTCGAGCTTCGTGTTCCGTGGTCGTGTGCCGCCGTGGTCGACGGCGGCTCAGCGGACGGCGTGCCGGGGCAGCGTCCGAGCCGGCCGTCGCGGCACCGCAGGGGCGGCCGCGGTACGGAGCGGCCCGTCGCCGCCGCCGCGGAGCGTGGGTCCGGTCCGCAGGACCTCCAGGTACAGCTCCCGGACGCCCAGCAGTGCGGCCCGGGCCTCCTCCGTGCCGACCCGCCCGCGGCGGCTGCGCTCCAGGACCCGCAGGGCCGACCGGTAGCCGGCCAGCTGCGGGCCGTAGTCAGCCGCCAGGGCCTCGACCCGGCCCGCGGGTTCGGGCGGGTAGCGCATCTCGTTCAGGGCCGCGTCCAGCAGGGTGGCGGTGTGGCGCAGCGCGCGGCCCGGGTCGTCCACGAAGAGCTCCTGGACCGCGGCGAGCAGCACCGCCGACTCCTCGCGCCGACGGGGCGACAGCGGGACGAGCCGCCGCCGGTGGGCCCGCAGCCGCAGCCGTCGACCCGTCAGGTCGGGGGCCAGGGCGACGATGCCCGCCGCGACGGCCAGTGCGACGATCACCGCGATGATCGACAGGCTCATGTCGTTCTCCTCCGGTTCGTGACGGCGTCGGACGGCCGCGTCGTGCCCCGATCGCCTTGCCCCGTCTTCGGGAGGCAAACCTGTCGGGGCGAGGAGGACCCGCGAACCGGATCCGCGCGGTGCGCGGGATTGATCCGATCGGGTGATTGGTGCGGCGGAACCGGGACAGACGGACGGGACAGCCAGCTTCCCCCGTCGGAGAGGACGATCCCATGCCGCACCGGACGACCCACCAACCCGGCGCCTACGAACACCACTGGACCTGGCAGCTGCGCGGCGCCTGCCGCTCCGGGGGCGCGAGCCTCTTCTTCCACCCCTCGGGCGAGCGCGGCGAGGCCCACGACGCGCGCGAGGCGGCCGCGAAGGCCGTCTGCGCCGGCTGCCCGGTCCGGCTCGAGTGCCGCCGCTACGCCCTCGAAACCCGCGAGCGGTACGGCGTGTGGGGCGGCCTCACCGAGGACGAGCGCCACCGCCTGCTCAGCCGCGGCCTGCACCAGCGGTCGGCAGCCTGAGGTGCCGCGGCGGCCGACCGCCCGGCGGGCCCGCGGGTGTGGCCGGCGCACCCGCGGGTAGGGGCGCAGACATGGGTTCGCGAACGAATGAGGCGACTGGGCCCGCGACCGTCGGGGTCGAGGAGGAGTACCTGCTCGTCGACCCGGACAGCGGGCTCCCCACGCCCCGGGTCGAGGCGGTCCGCGAGACGGCGGGCCTGCACCCGGCGGTCGACGGCGAGGAACTGCAGAACGAGCTGCTGCAGGCCCAGGTCGAGGTGGCCACCCCGGTCTGCCGCGACCTGCACGAGGTCGGCGGGCACCTGCTGCGCCTGCGCCACGCCCTCGCGGTGGCGGCCGAGCAGGCCGACTGCCGGCTGGCGGCCTGCGGCACCGCGCCCTACGCGCACGCCGACCGCCCGCCGACCATCACCGACGCGCCGCGCTACCACTCGATCCGCCGCGACGTGTCCCGGTTGGCGGACGAGGCGCTGATCAACGGCATGCACGTGCACGTGGCCGTGCCCGGTCCGGAGGCCGCCATCGCGGTGCTCAACCGGTTGCGCGGCTGGTTGCCGGTGCTGACCGCGCTGTCCGCCAACTCCCCGCTCTGGTACGGCAGTGACACCGGCTTCGCGAGCTGGCGCACCGTGGTGTTCGGCCGCTGGCCGATCAGCGGCATCCCGCCGCGGTTCGCCGACGCGGCCGACTACGACCGGCGGGTCGACCACCTGCTGGCGGCCGGGTTGATCCGCGACCGCGGCCAGCTGTACTGGCAGGCGCGGCCCTCGGCCCGCTTCCCGACCGTCGAACTGCGCGCCATGGACGTGCAGTTGCGTGCCGACGAGGCGGTGATGCTGGCCGGACTGGTGCGCGCGTTGGTGGTCACCGCGCTGCGCGACGCGGCCGCCGGCCGGCCGCTGCCGGACCGCTCGCCGGAGAGCCTGGAGGGTGCGGCCTGGCACGCCGCCCGGCACGGCCTGACCGGCACCCTGCACGACGCGCGGGACGGGCTGGCCCGCCCCGCACCGGTGCTGGTGGCCGAGATGGTGGACCACCTCGCGCCGGTCCTGGACGAGTGGGGGGACACCCGGGCCGTGGTACCGCTGGTGGAGCGGATGCTGGCCGAGGGGAACGGCGCCGAGCGCCAGCGCCGCCACCTGGAGCGGCACGGGAAGGCCGGCCTGCTCGCCATGATCGCGGACGAGAGCGCCGCGGACTGACGGGGGTGTGCGCCGGGGCTCCCACTGCGCCGGCGGGTGCGGGGGAGCGGCGGCCGATCGGCCGACCCGACCTGCCGCCCGCTTCGGCGGGGTCGCGCAGACGCGTCAGCCCGTGGGCGTGCCGATCCGGTCGCGCTCCAGCGCGGACCGCAGCTCGGCGAGGGCCTGGGCGGCGGCCTCCAAGGCCATGGGCGCACCGGCGATCAGCTCGGCCAGCCGCTCGGCGAAGGTCGCTTCCGCCGCGCCGACCACCTGCAGCCCGGTGTCGGTCAGTTCCAGCAGGGACGACCGGCGGTCCGCCGGGTTCGGCAGGCGGGCGACCCAGCCCTGCCGCTCCAGGCGGTCGATCCCCTTGCTGGTGGCGCCGATGCCGACGGCGAACTCGGCCGCCAGATCCGCCACCCGGGCCCCGGGGTGGTCGCGGAGGTGGCGCAGGAACTCGAACTGCGACGTGACGATCCCGTGCCGCTCGCGCAGCCGGTCGTTGAGGGCGTTGTACAGCCGCGTCTCGCACCGGACGAGGTCGGCGAAGAAGCCCGGCAGGTCGACCGGCTCACCGCTCACTGTGGATGCCATGGCATGTAGTCTACTTTAGATGCCGCGGCATATAGTGCGGCGGAAGCTAGTTGCGACGGGAGCACGCATCATGAGCAAGGAACAGCGCGCGCAGGTCAGTGCGGTGCTGCGACAGCCGCGGCCCGACGGCCCCCGGTCGATCGAGGCGATCCGAGCCGGATTCCAGGCACTGATGGCCCGGATGGTCGTCCCGGACGGGCTGCGCCTCACCGGGACGACGCTCGGCGACCGCCCGGCGCTGCGCGTCGAGCCGGGCAGCGGCACGCGCACCGGGACGATCCTGTACTTCCACGGCGGCGGCTGGGTGTCCGGCTCCCCCGAGACCGCGCTCCCGCTCACGGGGAACCTGGTGGCCAGGACCGGGTGCACGGCGTACTCGCTGGACTACCGGCTCGCCCCCGAGCACCCGTTCCCGGCCGCGATCGAGGACGCGCTGAGCGCCTACCGCGCCCTCCTCGACGGCGGCACGGACCCGGCGACCCTCGCGTTCGCGGGGGACTCCGCGGGCGGCGGCCTCACCGTCACCACGTGCCTCGCCGCACGCGACGCCGGTCTCCCGATGCCCGCTGCGATCGTGGCCCTCTCCCCGGGCCTCGACGCCACCCGGGCGGGCGAGAGCATGGACACCAAGGCGGGCGTCGACCCGTTCTTCACCCGCGAGAGCCTGGGGCACACCGGGGCCATGTACCTGGCGGGAGCCGACCCGCACCAGCCCCTGCTCAGCCCCGCCGTCCTCGCCGACCTGACGGGCTTCCCGCCGATGCTCCTCCAGGCGGGCACGGACGAAGTGCTGCTGGACGACTCCACCCGCCTGGCCGCCCGCGCCCGCGCAGCCGGCGTGGACGTGATCCTCGACGTCACCGCCGACGTGTGCCACGTCTTCCAGGCCTTCGCCGGCGTGCTCGACGAGGCCGACCGGGCCCTGGACCGCGCAGCCCTCTTCCTCGCGCAGCACGTCCGCCGGCCCGACGCCGCAGTCGGGTCGGCCCGGTAGGGCGCGGAGCCCGCCGGCCGCGCGGCCGGCCGGCCCCGGCCGCCGACCCGCGCTGCTCGGGTGACGGCCGGTCAGCTGCCGCCGAGCCGGGCCGGCGGCAGGTCCGCCACCTCGTCCCGGGTCAGCCGCACGTGGACCAGGCCGCCGCTCCAGTAGGTCTGCCGGATCGGGATGGCGACCGTCCTGCGGCCCCACAGGTGGCCCTCCTGCAGCAGCACGTGGGTCACGGCGTGGTCCGCCGGGTCGACCGCCAGGCCCCGGACCCGGCCGATCGACCCGTCCTCGGCCTCGACCTGGTCCCCGCGCCGGATCTGCACCTCGCCGGCGGGTACCCGGTCGTGCTGGTCCAGCACCGGATCGGCTGCGGGGAGCAGCAGACCGGGCGTCAGACCGGCGGCACCGGCGCCCAGGCCGTAGTAGGGCAGCAGCAGCGCCTCGCCGGGCCCGTAGCCCGGGCTGCCCGGGTCGGCCTCCAGGTAGTGGGCCTCGACCGCGGAGTCCAGCCGCTCCAGCTCCGCGCGGGTGCAGCGCAGGATGACGGCGGCGCCGGACCCGTCGGCCGGCGCCGCGGCCGCGGGGTGCTCGACCAGGTCGGCCGGCACCAGCCGGTCGGCCACCACCAGGTGGGTGACCAGGCCCGCGACGGGGTCGACCACCACCCGCTGCAGTCGACCGCAGTCCTCGTCCGCGCAGCGGACCTCGGCCCCGATCCGGTACGGCACGGGCTCGTTCATCGCAACCTCCGATGCTCTGCTTCGACGTCAGGTCGCCCGTGCGTCTGCCCCGTCGGCGTCCGGGCATGCCTGCCGGGCCGGGTGCGGCGGGCCGGCACCGGCGGGTCGGGACGAGCGGGGCAGCACGAGGCGATCGGGTCCGGCGGTCAGCCCAGCGCGGCCGTCAGGCGCGGCTCGACCAGGTCGAGGGCGCGGCGGACGGCGCCGACCGCGACCGCCCGGTCGCCGAGCGTCGAAGCGGCGACCTCGGTGTCGACCAGCGTGTGCCGGTGCAGGTGGGCGCGGACCGGGCCGAGCAGGGTCTCCCCGGCCCGGGACAGGCCGCCGCCGATCACCACCCGGTCCGGGTCGAGCAGGAGCAGCAGCACGGCCAGCCCGCGGGCGAACCGGGCGGCCACCCGGTCCACCACGGCCAGCGCGGCGGCGTCGCCCCGGGCTGCGGCCTCGAACAGCGGGGCGGTGTCGCCGTCCGGCCCGAGCGGGACGCCCGCGGCGCGGGCCAGGCGGCGGATGGCGGCCGCGCCGGCCAGGTGCTCGAACGGGCCCAGGCCGTCCGGCAGGCGCTCGGCGAGCGGCAGGTCCACAACGGCGTCCGGATCCGTCAGCAGGTCGACGAAGCCCAACTCGCCCGCGGCACCCGTGGCACCGCGGTGCGGGCGGCCGTCGAGCACCAGCCCGGTACCGATCCGCTCGCCCCACTGCACGAAGACCAGGCTGCGGTCGGCGGCCGCCTCGCCGCGCCACTGCTCGCCGAGCACCGCCAGGTCGACGTCGTTGTCGATCGTCACCGGGCAGTTCAGCCAGTCGCGCAGCCTGGGGACCACCGGGAGTCCGGCCCAGCCCGGGATGCTGGGAGCCACCCGGACCGTGTCGCTGTCCGGCGGCACCACGCCGGGGGTGCCGACGCTGACCGCCAGCAGGCGTTCGGGCGCGGTGGCGGCCCGCTCGGCGACGGCGGTGAGGGCGGCACGGACGATCTCGAACAGGCGGGGGCCGTCCACCTGGGCGGGGACGGTGAGCTGACTGGTCGCCAGGGTGCGGCCCGCCAGGTCGGCCAGGACGGCGAGCACCTTGTGCGGGCCGACGTCCACCCCGACGACGTGCCCGTACTCGGCCCGGAAGCGCACGTGCTGGGCCGGTCGGCCGAGCTTGCCGGCGGTCCCGGCGGCGCTGCCTTCGCCGGCGTCGGTGGTGACCACCAGTCCGGCCTCGGACAGTGCCGCCAGCGCCCGGGTCACGGCGGGCCGGGACAGACCGGTCGCCGCGGCCAGGTCGGCGACCCGGGCGGCCTGCGGACCGCCCGCGCGCAGCGCCGCCAGCACGGCCGCGGCGTTCATCCGCCGCAGCACGGCCGGTCCGGTCGCCGCCTGCTGACGGGCCGTCTGCGTCGCCTCGTCCGTCACCCGGCCGCTCGCATCCCGCTGCGCCGCAGTCCGCCCGGTCGCATCCCGCTCCGCCGCATGCCGCTCCTCCGCGTTGCGCTCCGCGTGGTGGGCGGAGCCGTCCGGTGCAATGTAGCCGCCCCGCCCTGCGGGAGTTCTTGACAGGGCGGGACCACGGACCCATATTAACGAACGGTTTGTTAGTAAGTCACCCACCGCGCCCCGCACGACCGACCCCCACTCCGTGAAGAGGCAGACATGGGCACGCTCCGCACTCCCACGCCCCGCAGACCCCGGCTGCTGCGCGCACTCGCCGCGCTCTCCCTGCTGACCGCCGCCCCGGCCCTGGCCACCGCCCCCGCGCACGCCACGGCCCTGGTCGGGGCCACCGGAACCCACAGCACCACGCGCGCCACCGGCACCACCGCCTTCGAGCCCGCCCCCGCCGCGGCCGCGCTGCAGCGCCTGCTCCCGGCCCGGGCCGGCCAGTTCACCCTGGTCCCCGCCACACGGGCCGCCTCCGGCGCCGACGCCTTCACCGTCTCCGGCACCGCCGGCGCGATCCAGGTCACCGGCACCTCGCCCGCCACCCTGCTGGCCGGCGTCGGCTGGTACCTGCGCACCGTGGCGCACGCCGACATCGGCCTGCCCGGCAGCAGCACCGACGCCCTGCCCGCCACCCTGCCGGCCGTCCCCGCCCCGTTCACCGACAGTGCGGTGGTCCCGCACCGCTACGCGCTCAACGACACCGACAACGGCTACTCCGGCGCCTACCGCGGCTTCGCCGACTGGCAGCACGAGATCGACGTGCTCGCGCTGCACGGCTTCAACGAGGTGTACCTGACCGTCGGCGCCGAACAGCCCTACCAGCAGGCGCTGCAGCAGTTCGGCTACTCCGCCGCCGACCTGCTCGCCTGGACCCCCGAACCGGCGCACCAGCCCTGGTGGTTGCTGCAGAACATGTCCGGCGGCGGGCCGGTCAGCCAGCAACTGGTCACCGCCCGGGCCGCCTTGGGCCGCCAGCTGTGCGACCAGCTGCGCGCGCTCGGCATGACCCCGGTGCTGCCCGGCTTCTACGGCACCGTCCCGACCGACTTCGCCACCCGCAACCCCGGCGCCTCGGTCGTCCCGCAGGGCAGCTGGGTCGGCTTCACCCGCGACTCCTGGCTCGATCCCACCACCCCGCTCTTCGCCCAGGTCGCCGCGGCGTACTACGCCGCCCAGCGCACCGCCTTCGGCGACAGCACGATGTACAAGATGGACCCGCTGCACGAGGGCGGCACCGCCGGCAGCGTGAACGTCACCAATGCCGCCACCGCCGTCCAGCAGGCGCTGCAGGCCGCCCACCCCGGCGCCACCTGGGTCATCCTCGGCTGGCAGGACAACCCCGCCGCCGCCCTGCTGGCCGGGGTCGACAAGAGCCGGATGCTGATCGTCGACGGCCTCTCCGACCGCTACGACAACCTCGACCGCGAGACCTCCTGGTCCGGCACCCCCTACGCCTTCGGCACCATCTCCGACATGGGCGGCAAGACCACCAGCGGCGCCAACACGGCCGTCTGGACCGCCCGTTTCCAGCAGTGGCTGACCAAGCCCGGCAGCGCCGAGCAGGGCATCGCCTACCTGCCCGAGGGCACCGGGACCGACCCCGCCGCGCTGGCCCTCTTCGCCGACCTGGCCTGGGCCCCGGCCACCGGCCTCGACCGCACCGCCTGGTTCCGCAGCTATGCCGACGCGCGCTACGGCGGCGCCGACGCCAACGCCGAGGCCGCCTGGGCCCGGCTCGCCCAGGGCCCGTACGCCATGCCCTCCGGCAGCTGGGCCGAGCCGCAGGACAGCCTGTTCACCGCCCGCCCCTCGCTCACCGCGAGCAGCACGGCCAGTTGGAGCCCCACGGCGATGCGGTACGACCCCGCGACCGTGCGCGCCGCGCTCACCGACCTGCTCAAGGCCGCCCCGGCCCGCCGGGCCACCGACGCCTACCGGTTCGACGTGGTCAACCTCGCCCGACAGGCGCTGGACGACCGCAGCCGGGCCCTGCTCCCGCAGATCGCCGCCGCCTACAACGCCAAGGACCTCGCCTCCTTCCGCTCGCTGGTCGCCGAGTGGAACGGCGACGAGACCGGGCTGGACCAGCTGCTCGCCACCGACTCCCGATTCCTGACCGGTAGTTGGCTCGCCGAGGTGAGTGCCTGGGGTGCCACCGACGCGGAGCGGCAGCAACTCCAGTACGACGACCGCGCGATCGTCACCACCTGGGGCAACCGCGCGCAGGCCGACGGCAACGGCCTGCGCGACTACGCGGCGCGCGAGTACGCGGGCCTGGTCGGCGACCTCTACGCCAAGCGCTGGTCGGCGTACTTCGCCTCGCTGGACACCGCGCTCGCCACCGGCACCACCCCGGCCGCCATCGACTACTTCGCCATGGACGACGCCTGGGCCCGCGCCGCCACCGGCTACCCGACCACCCCGACCGGCGACCCGGTCACCGCCGCCGGGCACGTCGACGCCACCCTGCCGGCCGTCGCCCCGAGCGGACCCGTCACCGGCATCGGCGGCCGGTGCGTGGACATCACCAACGGCAACTCCGCCGACTCCACCCCGCTGCAGCTGTGGACCTGCAACGGCACCGCCGCCCAGAACTGGAGCCGGCCGGGCGACGGCACGCTGCGCGCCGACGGCAAGTGCATGGACGTGCGGGGCGGTGCCACCACCGCCGGCACCGTCGTCCAGCTCTACAGCTGCAACGGCACCCCCGCCCAGTCCTGGGTGCCGCGCGGCGACGGCACCCTGCAGAACACCAAGTCCGGCCTCTGCCTGGACGCCTCCGGCGGCAGCTCGGCGCCCGGCACCGCGCTGATCGTCTGGACCTGCACCGGCACTGCCAACCAGCTCTGGCAGCTGCCGGGCTGACGCTCCGTCAGGCCCGGTGGGCCGCGGGTCGGCGCGAAATTCCCCGGCGCCGACCCGCGGTCCGTGCCAGGATGCGCGGCATGGCAGAACGTGCACTGAGTTTCGGGGCGATGGCCCAGGCGTACGAGCGGCACCGCCCGGGGTACCCGGCCGCACTCCTCGACCTGGTGACGGCCTACGCGGGCCGCCCGGTGCGGACCGCCCTGGAGATCGGTGCCGGGACGGGCAAGGCCACCCGCCTGTTCGCCGCGCAGGGCATCGCCGTCACCGCGACCGAGCCCGACGAGGAGATGCTGGCGGAACTGCGCAAGCACGTCCCGGCCACGGTCCGCACCGAGCGGGCCGCCTTCGAGGAGCTGCGGGTCGGGGAGCGGTACGACCTGGTCTACGCGGCCGCGGCCCTGCACTGGACCCGCCCTGCGGGCCGCTGGCCCCGGATGGCCGAACTGCTCGTGCCGGACGGAGTGTTCGCCTCCTTCGGCGGCCCGGTCGAACTCGCCGACCCGCAGCTCGCCCGGGCCGCGGAGCAGGCCCAGGCGCCCTACCTGGACACGGCCGAGATCCCGTCCCCGGACGGCACGCCGCCGGAGCAGGCCATGCAGTGGCCGGGCACCGAACTCGAACGGTCCGCGTGGTTCACCGACGTGCGCCAGGTCGAGATCCCGCGCCGCCTCACGATGACCGCCGCCGAGTACCTCGACCACCTGTCGACCGTGTCGGCCTACCTGGTCCTGTCGCCCGCCGACCGCGCGGCGGCGTTCCGCCGGATCGCCGGGGTGCTGCCCGCGACGGTCGAGCTGCTCGCCGACCTGACCGTGCACCTGGCCCGGCGGTCGGCGGAGCAGGGCACGGTTCCGCGCTAGAGCCTGTCCCGCCGGGCCAGCAGGTGGGCGTCGAGGAAGCCCCGCTCGGAGGCCGGGTCGTGGACCAGCCGGGCGAACACGGTGAGACCGGCCCCGGCCACCGCCTCGGCGAACCGGTCCACCGGCCAGCTGTAGGCGGGCGTCACCTTGTGGTCGAAGCGGACCGGCTCCGGTCCGTCGGTCGCGAAGAAGGAGACCAGGAACAGGCCCCCCGGCGCCAGGACCCGGGCCTGCTCGGCGAGCAGCGCGGGCACCTTCCCGGGCGGGGTGTGGATCGTCGAGTAGTGGGCCAGCACCCCGCCGAGCGCGCCGTCCTCGACCGGCAGCGCCTCCATCCGCGCCACGTCGAACCGCAGCCCCGGACGGGCCCGCCGGGCATGCTCGACCATGCCCGCGGAGAGGTCGACCCCGAACGCGTCCAGCCCCAGCTCGTCCAGCAGGGCCGTCAGATGCCCCGGCCCGCACCCGACGTCGACCGCCCGCAGGTTCCCCGCACCGCGCACCAACTCGGCGAACGTGCCGATCATGTTCCGCGAGAACGGGTGCGCCTCCAGCCGGTCGGCGAACATCGACGCGTACAGCTCGACGACCCCGTCGTAGGCCGCCCCGGTCTCGTCCTGGTGCTCCGTCACGGGAAGGGAAGCTACACCAGCGTTGGCGGCGGCCCGAGAACGGGCCCCGGGGCCCCGTCAGGCGACGGGACTTCCCCGGGGCCCCGACGCCTGACGGACCGTCAGCCCCGGTGCGCCGCCTCCCACGGCCAGCTCGCGTTCGTGCCGGCCTCCAGCAGCGGGATCGTGCCGAAGGCCTGGTCGGTCAGGCCGCCGAAGGTGTGGCGGTCCCCGGTGCCCGACGGGGTGTGCCCGGTGCGGTGGCCGGCCAGGTTCCAGGTGTACAGCGGCACCGAGGCCGGAATCGCCCGGCCGACGTCGCCGCCCGCCGCCGTCTGCTCGTCGGTGACGACGACGACGCGGTCGTGGCCCCGGTAGGTGGCGCGCAGGGCGCTCGCGGTCTCGGTGCCGCCGCCGATGAACCAGCCGCCCTCACGCCACCGGCGGACCTCGGTCAGCACCGAGCCGCCCGGGGTGAGCGGGAAGGGCTTGACCAGGTCGCGGCCGTGCCAGGCGCCGGAGAACGAGACGACGTCGGCCTGTCGGCAGCGGTGGCCGAGGGCGAGGCCGAACAGGGCCGCGGCGTCCCAGCGCATCACGCTGCCGTCCTTGGCGAACGGGGAGTGCATGGAGCCGCTGGTGTCGACCAGGACCAGGGTCCGGCCGTCCAGACGCGGGACGTTGGCGAGCGACGCGGTGAGCGCCTGCTCCAGCGCCCAGGCCCAGCGCAGCGACGGGGCCGCGGTGAACGCCGAGTAGAACCGCAGGGGCAGTTGGCGGGACCGGGCGACCTGCTCGGGGTCGGCGAGCTTCGCGGCGACCGTGGCGGCCACCTCGTCGCAGACCCCGGCCTCGTCGAAGTTGCGCAGGTTGCGGACCAGGGCCATCAGCCCCATCGACGGGATGATCGCCTCCCACGCCTGACGGTCCATCGGGCCCTGCAGCCAGCCGGCCAGCATCTCCCAGGTGAACCCGGCCGCGCCGAGCCGCGCAGCCGCGTCCGGCGCGGCGAGCAGGGCGCGGCGCTCCGCCACCGGGAGGTCGCGGAGCTGCCGGTTCGCCGTCAGGACGCGGTCCGAGGCGGGCAGCACGGCGTCGTCCGGGTGGTGCCGGCGGTCCAGGGCGTACCGGAACAGCTCGCCCTGCCACGGCTTGTCCGGGTGCGGGCTCGGGTGGACCAGGTTGAGCACGTCGCCGAAGCGGTAGCCCTTGCTGTCGGTGTCGTACTTGAGCAGCGCCTTGCCGGTGTACAGCCGGCGGACTGCGTCCGCGACGCCGCGCTTGACCGGCTTGGGCAGCGCGCGGCCGTACCGGCGGGTCCAGTGGGCGACCAGTTCGCCGGGCTCGTCCGGGCGCTGCAGCACGCTGTCGACGACCTGCCGGGACAGTCCGTCGAGCCCGGCGTCCAGCCGTGCCTTGGTGAACTCGGCGGCCCCGACGAGGGCGGCGGTGCGCAGGTTGGCGCCGGTGCGCAGCCAGCCGAGCAGGCCGGCGGTCCAGCCCGGGTCCTCGACGGCGAGCCGGCGGACCAGCTGGACGTAGCGGTCGTCGCGCTCTCCGGCGCGCTCGTAGAAGGTGTCCTGGCCCACCAGGTTGGTGACCGCGAGCAGGTAGAGCTCGCTCCTCCCGGTGCGCAGGTACCCCGGGCCGCCCTCGGCGGTGGTGGTGCGCTGCCCGGTCGTGGTGACGGGCGAGGTCCCGGCGGGGCGGGCGCTCTTGGTGTTGAAGCGTGACAAGGGGACCCCCTGGAGGTGTCAGGGGGAGGAGATGCGGTGGGGTGCCCGAGATCGGGGAGCGGCGACGGCTCGCAAACTGATGCTCTACCCCCTGAGCTACCGGCCGGACAGCGCCCGGCCGGGCGGGACTCGAACCCGCGACACGCAGTACCCGTGAAGGATCCGTCGCCTGCGCACCGGGCACCCCGGTGCATGTCCTCCCGAGATCGAGGACGACCTGCGGCGGAAGGGTCTCTTCAACGCCGACCCGGGCCGGGTCGACTCCAAGAAGTAGCCGAAGGTCTTCGCACCGGGAGGTGCTTGTGAAGTTGTTCCGCCCGAGGTCGGGGTCGGCGGCGCGAACGCCCGCCAACAGGGCAACAGGCCCAGGGGTGGGCCTGACAGGAATCGAACCAGTGAAGAACGCGACGCCTTCGCACCGGGCGGGAAGCTTCCACCTGCTGCCTTCGCAGCCGGACGTGATGACTGTACTGGGCACGCGCTGTCGGGGCGTCACATTTTCCGGGCGGCGGGGTTCCGCGGTGCGGGGGTGGCGGGCTGACGGCTCGTCGGCTGCAGACGTCGGGCACAGGACAAGAATTTCATCGAACAGAGCATTTCTTGCGCAATCTGCTCCGACTCTTGCTGTGACCGATCCCGGTCAATACGCTCCCGCTCAGAGCGCGGCCGCCGCCCACCCCACCTGCCGGCCGCCCTGTCCCCGGGATGGTCCATGACTGTCAGTCGTCGCACGTTCCTGTCCACCGTCTCCGCCGGGGCCGCCGGCCTCGCCCTCGGCGGGCTCACCGGCTCCGGCAGCGCCGCGGCCGCGAGTCCGGCCGGCGATGTCGTCGGCAAGGTCACCGTCGGCTACCAGGGGTGGTTCGCCTGCCCGGGCGACGGCGCACCGATCGGTGCCTGGTGGCACTGGAGCCAGAACTGGTCCCAGGCGCCGTCGCCGAGCAACAACGTGATCAAGGCCTGGCCGGACTCGCGCGAGTTCACCGGCACCTACCGCACCGCCTACCCGAACCTGGGGAACGGGGGCGCGGCGACGCTGTTCTCCTCCTACGACCAGCAGACCATCGACACCCACGTCCAGTGGATGCGCCAGAACGGCTGCGACACCGCCGCGTTGCAGCGGTTCAACCCCAACGGGAGCGAGGGCCCGACCCGGGACGCGGTCACCGCGCGGCTGCGCTCCGCCGCCGAGGCGCACGGCGTCAAGTTCTACGTGATGTACGACGTCAGCGGCTGGACCGCCATGCAGTCCGAGATCAAGGCGGACTGGAGCGGCAAGATGTCCGCGCACACCGCCTCCGCCGCGTACGCGCGGCAGAACGGCAAGCCGGTGGTCGGCATCTGGGGCTTCGGCTTCAACGACGCCAACCACCCCTGGGACCCGGCGACCTGCGCGGACGTGGTCAACTGGTTCAAGGCGCAGGGCTGCTACGTGATGGGCGGCGTGCCGACCTGGTGGCGCCTGGGCAACGGCGACTCGCGCCCCGGGTACCTGGACGTCTACCACGCGTTCGACATGCTCTCGCCGTGGATGGTCGGCCGGATCGGCAACGCCGGTGACGCGGACAACTTCTACGCCAACGCCACGGTGCCCGACCTGGCCGACTGCACGGCGCACGGCATCGACTACCAGCCCTGCGTGCTGCCCGGCGACCTGTCGGCCCGTCAGCGCGCGCACGGCGACTTCATGTGGCGGCAGTTCTACAACATGACCAGGGCCGGCGTGCAGAGCGTCTACATCTCGATGTTCGACGAGTTCGGCGAGGGCAACCAGATCGCCAAGACCGCCGAGAACCAGAGCCAAGTGCCCTCCGGATCAGGTCTGTTGGCGCTGGACGAGGACGGCACGGCCTGCTCGTCGGACTACTACCTGCGGCTGACCGCCGACGGCGGCCGGATGCTCAAGGGCCAGCTCGCCCCGACCGCGACCCGCCCGACCCAGCCCGTGGTCGGCGGCGGAGGGGGCGGCGGCACCGGCAACCCGGACCTGGCGCTGCACCAGCCGGTCGCCGAGAGCAGCCACACCCAGGTGTACGCCGCCGCGAACGCGGTGGACGGCGACCCCAACAGCTACTGGGAGAGCGCCAACAACGCCTTCCCGCAGTGGCTCCAGGTCGACCTGGGCAGCGCGGTGACCACGCGGCGGATCGTGCTCACGCTGCCGCCGTCGAGCGCCTGGGGCGCCCGCACCCAGACCGTCACCGTGCAGGGCAGCAACGACGGCGGCACGTTCAGCACCGTGGCGGGCGCCGCCGGCTACCTCTTCGACCCGGCCACCGGGAACACCGCGACCGTCGGGTACCCGGGCGGTGGCACTTACCGGTACCTGCGGCTGGTGTTCACCGCGAACACGGGCTGGCCCGCCGGGCAGGTGTCGGGGCTGTCGGTCTACGCGAACTGATCCGCCCGGCGGGGGTGGTGGTGCTGCGGTCGGGCCCGCAGCACCACCCGGTCGGCCGCGGGGGCGGCCCGGCGCCGGATCGTCCGGACGGCGGAACGGGCGTGTCGCGGCCCGGCGCGCCCCGCCCCGCCCCGTAGCGTCGAAGCCCATGGCCTCCCCGCTGCCGCCGCTGCGGCCGACTCCCTCGCACCGGGTGCGCGCCGCCGTCCTGGTCCGCCGACCGATGCTGTGGCTGGTGCCCGCGGTGCTCGCCGGGCTGGTCACCCTGGTGCTGTCGCTGCTCTACATGGGCGGCATCGTCGACCCGAACGGGCACCTGCACCGGCTCCCGGTCGCCGTGGTGAACGCGGACGCCGGCGCGACCCTGCCGGGCGGCCCGCAGAACCTCGGCGCCCAGGTGGCCGGGTCGGTGGTCGCGGCCCCGCCCGCCGGGTCGGTGGACTGGCGCCAGGTCGACCGGGCCGAGGCGCAGGACCTGCTCGCCTCCGGCAAGGTCTACGGCGCCCTGGTGATCCCCGCCGACTTCACCGCCACCGTCGCCGCGCTGACCACCACCGGGGCCACCGCCCGACCCACCCTCACCGTGCTCACCAACCCCGGGGTCGGCAGCCTCGGCTCCTCGCTGACCTCGCAGCTCAACCAGGCGGCGGCCCACCAGGCGTCGCTGGCCATCGGCAAGCAGCTCACCGCCGCGCCCGCGACCGCCGCCGCCGACCCGACCACCCGGTTGCTGCTGGCCGACCCGGTCACGGTCGTCACCCAGGTCGGCCACCCGATCGGGCAGCACAGCGGCCTGGGCCTGAGCGCCTTCTACTACACCCTGCTGCTGGTGCTGAGCGGCTTCATCGGCGGCAACCTGGTGCACAGCTCCGTGGACACCGCGCTCGGCTACGCGGACAGCGAGTTCGGCCCGTGGCACACCCGCCGGCCCACCGTGCCGATCGGCCGCACCCAGACCCTGCTGCTGAAGATGGCCGTCACCGCCGGGATCTCGCTGCTCACCGCCTCCCTGGTGATGGTGGCCTGCATCGCGATCCTCGGCATGGACGCCTCGCACCTCCCGCTGCTCTGGCTGTTCTCGTTCTGCGCCTGCCTGACGGTGGGGCTGGGCGTGCAGGCGATCAACGCGGCGTTCGGCAGCATCGGGCAGTTGGTGTCGATGTTCGTCTTCATCGCGCTCGCCCTGCCGTCCTCCGGCGCGACCGTCCCGCTGGAGGCGGTGCCGGCCTTCTACCGCTTCCTCGGCGCCTTCGAGCCGATGCGCCAGCTCAGCGCCGGGGTGCGGGCCATCCTGTACTTCGACGCCCGCGCCGACGCCGGCCTGGCCCGGGCCTGGACCATGATCGCGGTCGGCTTCGCGGCGGCGCTCGTCTTCGGCTTCCTGATGACCCGTTACTACGAGCGCAAGGGCCTGGAGCGCCTGGTCCCGCAACCGGCCGAGGGCTGACGCCCGCGACCGCGGGGACGCCGGCCGCTAGCGCCCCGGCGTCCCGCGGTCCTTCGGCGCCGCCGCCCGCGGCCGCACCAGCCCCGCGTCGTAGGCGGCGACCGCCGCCTGCAGGCGGTCGCGCACACCGAGCTTGGCGAGCACGCCCTGCACGTGGCTCTTGACCGTCGTCGCCGCCAGGTGCAGCTGGGTGCCGATCTCGGCGTTCGACATGCCGCGCGCCACCAGCAGCAGCACGTCGAGCTCGCGCACCGACAGGAGCTCCCGGATCTCCCGCGCCCGGTCCGGGTCCGGGCGCTCGTCCTGCGCCATCCGTTCGAGCAGGCGGCGGGTGACCGACGGCGCGAGCATCGCCTCGCCCGCGGCGACCACCCGCACCGCCTCGACCAGTTGGTCGGCGGTGGCGTCCTTCAGCATGAAGCCGGACGCACCGGCCCGCAGCGCCTCGGTGACGTACTCGTCGAGGTGGAAGGTGGTCAGCACCAGGATCCTGGTGGGCACCGGCACGGCCGCGGCCAGCAGGGCGCGGGTGGCCGCGAGGCCGTCCAGGCGCGGCATGCGGACGTCCATCAGCGCCACGTCGGGGCGCAGCCGCCGGACGGCCTCGACGGCGCCGGCCCCGTCGCCCGCCTCGCCGACCACGGCCATGCCGGGTTCCGACTCGATGATCGCCCGCAGGCCCGACCGGACGAGTGCCTGGTCGTCGGCGATGAGCACGGTGATGGTCATGCGGCCTCCTCCGGCAGGGGGATCAGCGCGTCCACCTGGAATCCGCCCTCCGGCCGGGCGCCGGTGGTCAGCGTCCCGCCGTAGGCCGCCACCCGCTCGCGCATCCCGACGATCCCGTGCGCGGCACTGTCCGCCCGGCCCTGCGGCCCGGCGCCGTCGTCCCGCACGCAGACCCGCAGCGCATGCGCCGAGCGGGCGACGGTGACCGCGACCTGCGCATCGGCACCGGCGTGCTTGAGCACGTTGGTCAGCGACTCCTGCACGATCCGATAGACCGTCAGGGCGAGCCCCGGCGGCAGCGCCATGGGCTCCAGGTCGAGCCGCACCGGCAAGCCGCCCGCGCGCAGGCCCGCGACGAGGTCGTCGAGCTGGTCGAGGCCGGGCTGGGGGCTCAGCCCGGCCTCCTGATCGGGGCGCAGCACCGCGACGACACTGCGCATCTCGCCGAGCGCCTGCCGGCCGGCGGCGGCGATCCTGGCCAGGTAGTCCGGGACGGCCGCGGGGTCGGTGCGGGCGGCGCGGGCGGCGGCCTCCGCCTGGACGGTGACGAGGCTGATCGAGTGGCCGATGACGTCGTGCAGTTCGCGGGCGATGCGCAACCGCTCGTCCAGCACCGCCCGCGCGGCCCGCTCGCCCTCCTCGGCCTCCAGCCGGGCCGCTCGGTCCTTCAGCTGCGCGATGTAGGCGCGCCGGGTCTGGACCGCGTAGCCCAGCACCCACGAGGCGGCGACCAGCACCCCCACCGTGATCGAGCCCCACAGGCCGCCCTGGCTGCGGGCGTCCGGCAGCAGGCCGGCCGCCACCAGTGCGGCCCCGGCGAGCACGGCGGACGCCGCTCCGCGCAGCGCGAGGGCGAGCTCCGGCTCCGCCCCGCTGCTCCGGTACGCGCCCACGGCGTAGGCGGCGCAGCACGCGCCGGCGGCCGCGGACCCGGCCGGATAGCCGACGGCGAGCAGGAACGTCCCGAGCGCCGTGGTCGCACCGAGTACGGCCAGGGGCACCCGCCGCCGCGCCAGCAGGGCCGAGCCCTGCGCGAGCGCGAGCGGCACGATCGCGTAGCCCGGCAGCCAGGCCGCCACCTCGCTCGACGACCCGGCGGCGGTGACGAGCACCGCCGACAGGCTCACGGCCCAGTCCGCGGCCCGGCGGCCCGTGATCCACGCCCTCACGCCCCCCATCATGCCCGCTCCGGCACCTTTCACGGCGTCAGGCATCGCGCCGGCGCAGCGAGAACGCCGCGACCGCGCCGAGGACGACGACGTAGGCCGCGAGCAGCAGGGCCGCGGTGCCCGCGCCCGGGACGCCGTCGCCGTGCGAGTGCCACAGCGCGTTGCCCAGGTTGGAGGGGAGGTAGGGCACCGTGTGCTGCCACACGGCGTCGTGCGGGAGGCTGTTGACCATGATCGGCAGCACCAGCAGCAGGCCGACCAGGGCCGACATCGCCACCGCGGTGCTGCGGGCCAGCACGCCGACGGACAGGCCGAGCAGCGCGACCGCCGTCAGGTAGAACACCGCGCCGAGCAGCCGGCCGGCCACGCCCGGGTCGCCCAGCCCGACGTGCGGGAGGCGGCCGGCCAGCACGCCCTGACCGGTGAGGAACGCGGTGAGGCAGATCGCCGCGGCCGTGACGAGCGCGAGCCCGGTGAGCAGGGCCGCCTTGGCGGCGAGCACCAGACCGCGCTGCGGCGTCGCGGCGAGCGTGCTGCGGATCAGGCCGGTGCCGTACTCGCTGGTGACCACGAGGGCGCCGAGCACGCCGAAGAACAGCACGCCGACCACCATGAACCCGAAGTTCACGTCGAACGGCACGAACGCCGACTGCCGCGCGGCGTCGAACTGCGACCAGTTCGACACGTAGTTGGCGCACACCAGATCGGCCAGCCCGAGGCAGCAGACGGCGGCGAGCAGCGGGACCGCGAGCACGGACCGCAGCGACCTCAGCTTGATCCACTCGGCCGCGAGGGCGGCGCCGACCCGCCGGTGCGGTGGCACGGACCTGTCGCCGGGGGTGGTCGTGGCGGACATCAGGCGTCCCTCCTTCGGACCAGGACGAGAGCGGCGGCGGCCGCCGCCGACACGTAGGCGGTGAGGACGCCGAGGCCCTGCCAGGGGCCCAGGGTGTACGCGCCGCCGTGCAGCAGTTGCCAGATCTCCTCGCCCGCAGTGCTCGGCAGGAACTCGCCCAGCAGCGCGCCGGTGCGGCCCGGGAGCATGCCCACGGCCACCGGGACCACCAGCAGCACGCCGAACAGCGCGGCCAGCGCCGCCGGCGTGCGCCGCACCAGGGCACCGGTGAACAGGCCGAGCAGGCCGACCAGCGCCAGGTAGAGCCCGCCGCCGAACACCGCGGTGAGCACGCCCGGTTGGCCGAGGGCCGCGTGCGTCGCAGGAGCGGTGAGGACGTGCTGACCGAGGAGGAACGCCGCGAAGCACAGGGCCGTGCTCCAGACCCAGACCACCGCCGTGAGGACCAGCGCCTTCGTCGCCAGCACCTGGACCCGCTGCGGGGTGGCGAGGAAGGTGCCCCGGACCAGGCCGCTGGTGTACTCGCCGGTCACGGTCAGCACCCCCAGCGCGCCCACCAGCAGCTGGGCCAGCTCAATGCCGCGCATGCTCTGGTAGACGGGGTCGAAGTGCGCCCGGTCGGCAGGCGGCATCGTCGCCCAGCCGTTGCGGTAGCCGGCGCTCACCAGCCACCCGCCGACCAGCAGGACGACGGCGGTGGCCAGCAGCACCGCCGGTGCGGAGCGGACCGAGCGGAACTTGATCCACTCGCTCTGCGCGGTGGCCCGCAGGCGGACCGGCCGGGTGGCGGCGGCGCGCGGCGCGGTACCCGCCCGGGTGCTCATGCCGCCACCGGGACCGGCGCGCGGTACTCGACGCTCTCGCCGGTCAGCCTGAAGTAGGCCTCCTCCAGCGAGGCCGTCACATCGTGGAGCTGGTGCAGGACATGGCCCCGCGCGGCAGCGAGTTCGCCGATCCGGGGCGAGGCGAGTCCGGCCACGTCGAGGGTCCCGTCCGGGCGCAGCGTGACCTCGGCCCCGGCGGCGCGCAGGTCCGCGGCCAGGCGCTGCGGGGCGGCCGAGCGGACCTCGACCAGGTCGGCGGAGTGCCGGGCGATCAGCTCCGGCAGCGGCGTGTCCGCCAGCAGCCGCCCGCGGCCGATGACCAGCAGGTGGTCCGCGGTCAGGGCCATCTCGCTCATCAGGTGGCTGGAGACCAGCACGGTGCGGCCTTCGGCGGCCAGCGCGCGCATGAGCGTGCGGATCCACAGGATGCCGTCCGGGTCCAGCCCGTTCACCGGCTCGTCGAACAGCAGCGTTCCCGGGTCGCCCAGCAGCGCGCCCGCGATGCCGAGCCGCTGCGCCATGCCCAGCGAGAAGCTGCCGACCCGCCGGCGCGCCACCGGGGCCAGCCCCACCTGGTCGAGCACCTCGTCGACCCGCGCCCGCGCGATCCCGTTGGCCGCGGCCAGGCTGAGCAGGTGGTTGCGCGCCGAGCGCCCCGGGTGCACGGCGCGCGCGTCCAGCAGCGCGCCGACGTCGTGCAGGGGCCAGACCGTGCCCCGGTACCCGCGTCCGTTCACGGTGACCGTGCCCGACGTCGGCAGGTCGAGGCCGAGGATCATCCGCATCGTCGTCGACTTGCCCGCGCCGTTCGGCCCGAGGAATCCGGTGACCACCCCCGGCCGGACCAGGAAGTCGATCCCGTTGACGGCGGCCGTGTCGCCGTAGACCTTCGTCAGTGCCCGCGCCTCGATCATGTCCCGCTCCCGTCGCTCATGGCACCGACGCTACGGAGCGGGCGACCGGGCCGACCTCGGCCGGTCGGAGGACATCCGGCCGCCGGGCCGCCCGAACCCCCTCCCTGAGGAGGAGACGCCCCCGACGCGGGAGCCGGCCCCCCGACGCGACGCAGGCCGCTGCTGCCGCGCTCGCGGCGGTGGCGCAGCGGTACCGGAGGTGACGGGCCCCGCGTGGGGCTTCCCCGGGCCGGGGTGCCCCGGGCTCCTGATGGGTGCGGCAGCCCGTCCGGAGAGACGATGGAGGGCGACCCGGACGGAAGGAGGGCGGGGATGGGTGCCTCCGAGGAGGATCGGCCGGTGCACGGCGCCGTGCGCCCCGCCGCGTCCGACCCCGGGGGACTGTTGGACCTGCTGGGCGTGGCCGCGGCGGTGCTGGACGCGGACGGGCGGGTCGCCCTGTGGAGCCCGCAGGCCCAGGACCTCTTCGGCTGGAGCGCCGAGGAGGCGCTCGGCCGGTTCGCGGCCGAGCTGATGGTCGCCGAGGAGCACTGGGACCTGATCCTCGAACTGTTCGCCGAGGTGATGCACGGCGGCGGGCGCTGGGCCGGGGTGTTTCCGGTGCGGCACAAGGACGGCAGCACGCGGCTGGTGGAGTTCCGGAACATGCGGCTGCAGGACGAGCACGGCCGCTTCTACGCACTGGGGATCGCCACCGACGAGGCCACGCTGCGCGGGGTCGAGCGGGACCTGGCGCTGTCGGTGCGGCTGGTGGCCCAGTCGCCGCTCGGGCTGGCGGTGCTCGACACCGACCTGAGGTTCGTGATGGGAAACCCCGCGCTGGAGCGGATCAACGGGCTGTCGGTCGCGCAGCACCTCGGCCGCGACGTCCGCGAGGCCCTGCCGTTCCTCGACACCCGGGCCGCCGGGGCCGCGATGCGCCAGGTGCTGGCGAGCGGCGAGCCGCTGGTGGACCAGTTCACCTTCGACCGCTCGGGTGCCGACCCGGGCGGCGACCGCGCCTGGCGGGTGTCCTACTTCCGACTGGACGACTCCGCCGGGCGGGTCATCGGTCTGGCGGTCTCGGTGGTGGACGTCTCGGAGGAGCAGCGGGTGGCCGCCGAGGCGGCCCGTGCGCGGCAGCGACTGGCGCTGGTCGCCCAGGCGTCCGTCCGGATCGGCACCACGCTCGACCTCGGCCGGACCGCCCAGGAGCTCGCCGACTTCGTGGTCCCCGAACTGGCCGACGTCGCCGCGGTCGACCTGCTGGACTCGGTCCTGAGCGGACGGCCGCCCACCCACGGCCCGGTGGCGGGGCCGGTGACCCTGCGGGCGCTGGCGGTCGCGGCGGCCCACCCCTCCGACGCCCTGCGGGCCGCGGACCCGGTGGGGGAGATCGCCAAGTACGACGCCGACCGGCTGGTCACCCGGTGCGTGACCACCGGCCGTGCGGTGCTGCTGACCCGGGTGGCGGCCGAGGACCTGCCGACGGTGGCCCGGGACGGCGGGGCCGCGGCGCTGCTCGCCCGGGCGGGCCTGCACTCCTACCTCGCGGTGCCGCTGATCGCCCGCGGCGAGGTGCTCGGCGCCCTGGACCTCAAACGCCTGGGCGGGGCACGGCCGTTCGACGGGGACGACATCCTGCTGGCGGAGGAACTGGCCGCCCGGGCCGCGGTGTGCATCGACAACGCCCGCTGGTACCAGAGCCAGCGCAACGCGGCCCTGACCCTGCAGCGCCACCTGCTGCCGCACGCGCCCACCCGGTCCGCGGGCCTGCGGCTCGCCTCCCGGTACCAGCCCGCCGGACGCACCGCGCTGGCCGGCGGCGACTGGTTCGACGTCATCGAGCTGGCCGGCGACAAGACCGCCCTGGTCGTCGGCGACGTGATGGGCCACGACATCAACGCCGCCGCCGGGATGGGCCAACTGCGCACCGCCACGCGCACGCTGGCCGATCTCGACCTCGACCCCGCCCAGGTGCTGCACCACTTGGACCGGGTCACCGCCGAACTCGAGGAGACCATCGCCACCTGCGTCTACGCCGTGCACGACCCGCACAGCAGGCAGTGCCGGATCGCCCTGGCCGGTCATCCGCCCCCCGTCCTGGTGCGCCCGGGCCGGGCCCCGGAGCTGCTGGACCTGCCCCCGGGCGCGCCCCTGGGTGTCGGCGGCGTCCGGTTCGAGCCCAGCTGCCTGGAACTGGCCCCCGGTGACCGGCTGCTCCTGTACACCGACGGTCTGGTGGAGACCCGGACCCAGGCCATCGACACCCGCCTGGCCGTCCTCCTCGACCTGCTCCGTCGGCCGCGGCTCCCGCTCGAAGCCACCTGCGACCGCCTGCTGACCGCGCTGCGGCGGGCGGACGACGACGATGACGACGTGGTCCTGCTCATCGCCGAGGTCGACGGGGCGCCGGAGCGGGCCTGACCGCCGGGCGTGCGGGCGACGAATCCGATGGATCGTCAGTTGTAGCTGAAATCAAGCGAGTTGAGTATGAGCACCAGTCAGTTCGGGTGCCGCCGAGCGGGGGAGCTTGCGGCAGTGCGCTGATTCGGGCGGCGCGTGTGCGCTCCGGCCTTGTGCAGGGAACGGGAGTGACTTTTCGTCATGCCCCGAAAAAACTCTGGCGCGAAACCTTGACCGGTCTAGACCAGTCACGCTTTGCTGTTCGGGCCCCCACTCACCCCCACTTCTGGAGTGGCACATGCGATCCATGCCCCGAACTCCCCGTCGCGGCAGGCGCCTCGCGGCGGTGCTGGCCGTCCTGGCCGGCCTCCTCGGCTCGTTCACCGTCCTGGGCGCCGCAACCCCGGCGGCGGCCGCGGACTGCGCGACGGCCTGGAACTCCACCGCGGTCTACACCGGCGGTATGACCGCCTCCTACAGCGGTCACAACTGGCAGGCCAAGTGGTGGACCCAGGGCGAGACGCCCTCCACCGGCGGCTCCGGCGTCTGGGCCGACCAGGGCGCCTGCGGTGGTTCCGGCGGCGGTGGCACCGGCGGCGGTTCCGGCAGCTGCAGCTACCCGGCCTGGGTGGCCGGCCAGTCCTACGCGACCGGCGCGATCGTGCGGTACACCCCCAACGGCCAGTACTACATCGCCACCCACGACAACCCCGGCTACGACCCCACCATCAGCACCTGGTACTGGTCCCCCTACGCCTGCACCGGCGGCACGGGCGGCGGCGGCACCGGCGGGTCCGGCGGATTCGTGGTCAGTGAGGCCCAGTTCAACCAGATGTTCCCGAACCGGAACTCCTTCTACACGTACAGCGGCCTGGTGGCCGCGCTCAGCGCCTACCCCGGCTTCGCCACCACCGGCAGTGCCACCGTGCAGAAGCAGGAGGCCGCGGCCTTCCTGGCCAACGTCGACCACGAGACCGGCGGCCTGGTGTACATCAACGAGATCGACCAGTCCGGGAACTACTGCGCCAGTGAGCCCTACGGCTGTCCGGCCGGCACCAACGCCTACTACGGGCGCGGGCCGATCCAGCTGAGCTGGAACTTCAACTACAAGGCCGCGGGCGACGCCCTCGGCGTCGACCTGCTGGACAACCCGGGCCTGGTCGCGACCGACGCGGCGGTCTCCTGGAAGACCGGCCTGTGGTACTGGAACACCCAGACCGGCCCGGGCACCATGACCGGACACAACGCCATGGTCAACGGCGCGGGCTTCGGCGAGACTATCCGCAGCATCAACGGCAGCATCGAGTGCAACGGCGGCAACACCGCCGAGATGCAGGACCGGGTCAACGACTACACCTCCTTCACCTCGATCCTGGGCGTCCCCGCGGGCTCCAACCTCACCTGCTGACCGCCACGGGTCGGTGCGCAGGAGCGGCGAGGCTCCCGGCGGGCGGGCTGCCGATCAACGGCAGCCCCGCGGCGCCGGGGGCCTCGCCCCTTGCCGGTCCGGCCGAATGTCCCATATGGGACAAAATTGGTATAGACATAGGCAAATGGTCTAGTCCATGATGGAGGGAGGGGCTCCGAGGACCCCCACCCCGCGCCGACCCGGCTCCACGCCGGCACCCGGCACCCGGCTCCTTGCGTCCGACCGGCGGTCGGCCCCGCCTCGCGGCGGGCCCGCGCCCGCAGCGGCTGTGCCCAGCCGCCCGAAACCGTCGACGGGCCAGCCCCACCGTGCTCGACGAGGAGCGACGATGACCGCCACCCACGACCAGGCCCTCACCGGGGCCACCGCGGCGTACCTGCGGTGCTACCCCTACGACAGCTGGAACATGGCCCCGCACCGCCGGGCACTGGAGGAGCACGCCCAGCGCCTCGGCCTGCGCGTCCCGCAGCTCTACCTGGACAACGGCACGTCCTCCAGTGCGTCCCGGCCCCAGCTGCGCCTGCTGCTCGCGCACGTGTCGATGGGCCTGGTCGACACCGTCCTGGTGCCCGGACACTGGGTCTTCTCCCTGAACCCCGCGACCTCCCACGCCGTCGTGGCGTTCCTCCGAGCAGCGGGCGCCCGGGTCGTGGACCTGCCGAAGCCGTCGTCCGCGCCGGGGGCGAGCCGCCTCGCGGGGTGAGCGCGGCAGCCCGCCGATCGGCAGCCGACCGGTCGGTTGCCCGCCGGTCGGGGACCGGTCAGCAGGCGGCTCACCGCCGGCTGAGCACCTGGCGCTCGCGCAGCACGGTGACGCCCTCGCCGTCGAGCTCGTCGAGGTACCCGGCGCGGCCGGCCATGGCCATGACGAGGGCCAGCGTGCGGCCGGACACCTGTGGCCCGGTGCCGGTGGTGAACGGGCCGTCGGTGGCCGTCAGCCGCAGGCCGCGGCTGCGCGTCCTGGTGGAGACGGGCAGGTCGGAGCGCCCGTAGTAGTCGGCCAGCGCGGTCAACGTGGCCGTGGGGTAGGCCCGTTCGACGCCGAGCGGCCGGCGGATGTCCTCGCCGTGCACGACGGTCTCACCGAGCATCGCCAGGGTGGAGGGGATCGGCTTGGTCGTGCTGGTGGCCACCCGGCGGAACCGGTCGAGCGTCTCGGCCGGGGTGGCGCCCAGCTGCTCGGCCAGCCGCATGGCCACCTGCCGGTCGAAGTCGAAGCGGCAGCGGATCACGCCCGCCATCCAGCGCAGCTGGTTCAGGCTCGCCCCCGCGGTCAGGTGCGCCAGCACCTCGCGCACGGTGAGCCCCTCGCACAGCGACGGGGTGGTCCACTGCTGATCGGTCAGCTGCGCGAGGTCGGCGGCCAGGGCGGCCCGCTCGGCGTGGATCAGCGACCAGGTGGCGGCGGCCGTGGGCGCGGCGGGTCGGGAGGCGGGGGTCGGGGGCGGGGTCGGCGAGGACATGCGGAGGGTGCTCCTGTGCAGTGGTCGGACGGGCAGGGTACCGGGCAGCGGCGGGCGGGGTGCCGTTCTCAGGAGGGCCTCCCCGGGGTGTCGCGACGTCCGGTCGAAGGAGGTGACTCCCCGGGTGCGGCAGAATCGTCGCTCGTGGGCGAGGAAATTCCGGCGGGCTCGGCAACGGGCCCCGAAACAGGCCCCGCAGCGGGTTCCGAGGCGAACCCGGCAGCGGACTCCGCAGCGGACTCCGTGGCGGGCGACCTGGCCCGGGCGCGCGCGGGGGACGACGCCGCGTTCTCCCGCCTGGTGGCGCCCCTGCGCCAGGAGCTGCACGCGCACTGCTACCGGATGCTCGGCTCCACCCACGACGCGGACGACGCCCTGCAGGAGGCACTGCTGCGGGCCTGGCGGGGCCTGAGCCGCTTCGAGGGGCGCAGCTCACTGCGCGCCTGGCTCTACACCGTCGCCACCCGCGCCTGCCTGGACGCCGTCGGCCGGCGCGGCAGGCGGGCGATGCCGATCGACCTCGGCCCGGCGAGCGACCACGCCGTGGTCGACGCCACCCCGCTCACCGAGGTCGCCTGGCTCGGCCCGTACCCCGACGCGGGCCTGCCCGCCGGCCCGGCCGGTCCGGCCGCGCGGTACGAGCAGCGCGAGGCCGTCGAACTCGCCTTCGTCGCCGCCGTGCAGCACCTGCCGGGCAACCAGCGGGCCGCGCTGCTCCTCTTCGACGTGCTCGGATTCTCCGCCGCCGAGATCGCCGCGATGATGGACACCTCGACCACCGCGGTGAACTCCGCGCTGGCCCGCGCCCGTCGGCTGCTCGCGGAGCGCGTCCCGGCCGGTTCGCAGCAGCAGGCCCTGCGCAGGCTCGGCGACGCGCGGGTCCGCGAGACCGTCACCGCCTTCGCCACCGCCCTGGAACGCGGCGACGCCGACGCCCTGGTCGCCCTGCTCACCGCGGACGTCACCTGGTCGATGCCCCCGCTGGCCCAGTGGTACCGGGGCCGCGACGCCGTGATGGACTTCGCGGTCCAGGTGCCGCTGACCCGCTGTCCCAGCTGGCGCCTGCGCCGGACCTCGGCGAACGGCCAGCCCGCGGTCGCCTGCTACGTGGGCCCGCACCGCACGGCCCCGCACACGGCGTGGTCGATCACGGTGCTGACCCTGCGCGGCGGGCTCGTCGAGGGCCTCACCTCGTTCCTGGGCGCGGAGCACGTGCGGCGGTTCGGGCTGCCCGAGGAGTGGGCCTGACCGGTCGCCCGCAGCTGCCGGCCGCCCCGCCCGGTCACCGCCTGCTCCACTCCTCGGCCAGCAACTCGTAGGAGCGCACCCGGTCCTCGTGCTGGTGGGTGACGGTGGTGACGATCAGCTCGTCCGCGCCGGTGGCGTCGCGGAGGACCTCCAACCGGTCGGCGACCTGGCGCGGCGAGCCGACGAACTGGGTCTCGGTGCGATCCGCCACCAGGGCTCGGTCCGCCTCGGTCCAGGCGTGCGCGCGGGCTTCGGCGGGGGTGGGGAAGGGGATGGCGCCGTCGCCGCTGCGGATGCTGCGCACCCAGAGGCCGTAGCCGGTGGCCAGGTCCCGGGCGGTGGCCTCGTCCTCGGCGACCACCACGTCGGCGGAGACGCTGACGTGCGGGCGGTCGAGGGCGGCGGACGGCCGGAAGGCGGCCCGGTACGCCTGCGCCGCCTCCAGTACGGTGGCCGGGCTGACGTGGTAGTTCGCGGCGAACCGCAGGCCGTGGGCGCCGGCCACCTCGGCGCTGATCCCGGCACTGCTGCCCAGGATCCAGACCTGGAGGTCGGCGCCCTCGCCGGGCACCACGTGCGCCGCGGTGCCGTCCGCGGTGGTGTAGGTGCCCGCGAGCAGGGCCAGGATGTCGGCGATCTGCTCGTCGTAGGGCTGGGGCCGGGCGCCCGGCTGCTGGAGCAGCTGCCGGTGCAGGGCGAAGCGCGGGTGGCTCAGCAGGTGTTCGTAGGAGAACCGGGCCGGGATCACCAGACCGCCCGGGGTGCGGCCGTCGGTGACGGGCACCGCGCCGACCAGGGCGGGCCGGCGGGCTCCGGTCGGGGCGGGTCCGCCGCCCGAACGGCCGAGACCGAGGTCGAACCGGCCGGGGTGCAGCGCGTCGAGCAGCCCGAACTCCTCGACGGTGGCCAGGGCGGTGCGGTGGCCGAGCTGTACCGCGCCGGCGCCGAGCCGGATGGTCGAGGTCGCCGCGGCGGTGAGGGCCAGCACGACGGCGGGGGAGGTGCCGGCGACGCCGGGGTTGAGGTGGTGCTCGGCGAACCAGTAGCGCGCGTAGCCGAGGTCCTCCGCGTGCTGGGCGAGGTCGATGCTGTTGCGCAGGGCCCGGGCCGCGTCCGAGCCGGAGGAGATCGGGACCAGGTCGAGGACGGTGAGCGGGGTGTTGGCCATGGCGGGGTCCTTCGTCAGGGCGCGGCGGGGCCGGCGGGCACGGTCGGGCGCGGCGCGCCGAGCCCGAGGTGGTCGCGCAGGGTCTCGCCCGCGTACTCGGTGCGGAACACCCCGCGCTCCTGGAGCAGCGGGACGACGGTGTCCGCGAACTCGTCCAGGCCGCCCGGGGTCAGGTGGGGCACCAGGATGAATCCGTCGGCGGCGTCGGTCTGCACCGACTCGTTCAGCGCCTCGGCGACCGCGGCCGGGGTGCCGATGAAGGTCTGACGCCCCGTCACCTCGATGACGAGCTCGCGGATCGAGAGGTTCTTGGCCTCCGCCAGCGCACGCCACTCGGCGGCGGTGGCCAGCGGGTCGCGGTGCATCCGTACCGAGGCCCGGCCCTGCGCCACCGTGTGCTCGCCGACGAGCGGGTCGACCTCCGGGAGCGGTCCGTCGGGGTCGTACCCGCCGAGGTCGCGGTTCCACAGCTGCTCCAGCAGCCGGATCGCCGTCTGGCCGCTGACCTGCTGACGACGGATCAGGGCCGCCTTCTCCCGGGCCTCGGCGTCGGTGTCGCCGAGCACGAAGGTGACGCCGGGCAGGATCTTCAACTCGTCCCGGCTGCGGCCGTGGCGGGCCAGCCGGGCCTTGACGTCGGCGTAGAAGGCCCGGCCGGCCTCCGGGGTGCCGTGCCGGGTGAAGATGGCGTCGGCCGCCGAGGCCGCGAACTCGCGCCCCTCCTCCGAGTCGCCCGCCTGGAAGACGACCGGGCGGCCCTGCGGACTGCGCGGGACGTTGAACCGGCCGGAGATGTCGAACTGGCTGACGCGGTGGTCGAACCGGCCCGGGTTCGGCTCCCGGAGGAAGACGCCGTTCTCCCGGTCCGCCACGATCTCGTCGCCGCGCCAGGAGTCGAACAGCACCCCGGCGGCCGCGAGGAACTGCCGGGCCCGTTCGTAGCGGTCCTCCTGCGCGAGGAAGCCGCCGCGGCGGAAGTTCTCGCCGGTGAAGGCGTCCCAGGAGGTGACCACGTTCCACGCCGCGCGGCCCGCCGACAGGTGGTCGAGCGAGGCGAACTGCCGTGCCACCTCGTAGGGTTCGTTGAAGGTGGTGTTGACCGTCCCGGCCAGGCCGAGCCGGTCCGTGACGGCGGCCAGCGCCGCCAGCACGGTGAAGGTGTCGGGACGCCCGACCACGTCCAGGTCGTAGATCTCGCCGTTCTGCTCGCGCAGGCGCAGCCCCTCGGCGAGGAAGAGGAAGTCGAACTTGGCGCGCTCGGCGGTCCGCGCGAGGTGGACGAAGGAGCTGAAGTCGATCTGGCTGCCGGCCGCCGGGTCGCTCCACACGGTGGTGTTGTTCACGCCGGGGAAGTGGGCGGCGAGGTGGATCTGCTTGACGGGCTTGCTCATGACGGGTGCGGTCCCTCCGGCTCAGGCGTGGGTGCCGGCGGCGCCGGGGGCGACGGCGGCGTAGCGGTTGGCGGGGCGCGGCAGGCCGAGCAGTCCGCGCAGGGTGGCCGCCTCGTAGGCGGTGCGGAAGAGCCCGCGGCGCTGGAGCTCCGGCACCAGGTGACGGGTGATCTGCTCCAGGTCGTACGGCAGGGCCGCGGGGCGCAGGCGGAAGCCGGTGAGCCCGGCCTGCTGCCACGCGCCGAGCAGGTCGGCGAGTTCGGCGGGCGTGCCGGTGAAGATCAGGGCGTCGCTGGTGTACGCCGCGCCGGCCCGGGCGTCCAGGCGGGCCGCGCGGTCGGCGGCGGCGCCCGGGGCGGAGTCGAGGTGGACCACCAGGTCGGCGAAGACGTGCACGGTGTCGGCCGTGCGGCCCGCGGCCGCCTGCGCCTCCCGGACGGTGGCGACGATCGACCGGGCGTCCTCGGCGTCGCGCGGCGTGGTGAACGCCAGGTCGGACGACCGCCCGGCGAGCCGGTAGGGCTCGCCGCGGTGCGCGAGGGCGGCCACGACCGGCTGGCCCTGCGGCGGGCGCGGGGTGATGGACGGCCCGCGCACGCTGAACCGGCTGCCCTCGAAGTCGATGTAGTGGAGCTTGGCGCGGTCGACGAAGCGGCCGGTGGCCACGTCGCGGATCTCGGCGTCGTCCTCCCAACTGTCCCAGAGCCGGCGCAGCACCTCGACGTAGTCCTCCGCCTCGCCGAACAGCTCCCGGAGGACCGCCAGCCCCGCCGGGGAGTCGAAGTCCTCGACCCGCAGGCGCGGCGGCGCCGCACGCCGGCCGAAGTGCGCGGCCTCGTCGGTCCGCCCGGACACCTTCACCCGCAGGCCTGCCCGCCCGCCGCTGACGTAGTCGAGCGTGGCGACGGCCTTGGAGAGGTGGAACGGCTCGGTGTGGGTGACCACCGCGGTCGGCACCAGGCCGATGTGGCGGGTCAGCGGCGCGATCCGGGCGGCGATCAGCACGGCGTCGAGCCGGCCGCGCACCTGGTCGGTCCGCTCGTCCGGCTCGAACGGGTCGGCGGACTGCAGGGAGAGGGAGTCCTCGAAGGTCACCAGGTCCAGCAGGCCGCGCTCGGCCTCGGCCACCAGGTCGGCCCAGTAGCGGGCGGTGAGCAGGTCGGCCGGGCGGGCACCGGGCTCGCGCCAGGCCGCGGGGTGCCAGCCGGCGCCCTCCAGCGCGACGGCCAGATGCAGTGGTGCAGGGGACTGGGGCATGGGAAGGGACCACTTCCTGGGGCAGGGGAGGGACGGGTGCGCGGCACGGGCGCGTGCGGCCCGCGGCAGGTGGACTCGGTCGGCGAACGCGGTGCGTGGACGCGGCGGTCGGCGCCGGGCTACGGCTTTGGGCTACGGCGCCGGGCAAGCCGGTGCCGTCGCCCGGTGACGCGGGAGCGAGGGGCACCGGACCGATGGGTGCAGGGGCAGCCGGCGCGCGAGCGGAAGGACTGGGGGAGGCGGGCGCCGGACGGAGGGCGCGGTGCGGCGACCCGGGTCAGGCGACGGCGTGCTTGAGCGCCGGACAGAGCGCGGTGGTCACGCGCTGCAGGTCGATGTGGAGCCGCGCGGACGTCGTGGTGACGCGGCAGCGCGCCTTGACGGTGACGACCGCGGGCTTCCTGCGGGTCTGCCGCACTGCCGTCACCTCCGTTCCGTTCGGGCCTGTTGCTGACACTCGTGACCTTGCTGCACCGTAACCCGGGCCCGGCGTCCGGCACAATCCCGTCGAAAGAACGGTGAACAGGGGCCACTTGACGAGCCCTCGGTGATCGTGACCGTCGTCTCACGCCCTGATCGTCCGTTGACAGCCGTCGCGGACCGCACCTACCTTGGCCGCCAGAACGGTCATGAGCGTCAGCGACGAGCCCCGGCTTGCTGACCGGCAACCCTCCTGCGCGGCGGGGTGCCCCGGGTGAGGACCAGACCGGAATTCGGTAAGCGCGAGGCCCCACGGGGCGGGAACGGCGAGGGTGACGGCGATGCACGCAGCTCCGGGGACGGCCGCACAGCGGCACCGCGGCCGCGCTGCGGCGTTCCTGGACCGGCCGGTCGACCTGCTCCGCGTCAGCAGTGCCCAATGTACGACCTCCAGCAGCGCCTGCTGTCCGAGCTGACGGCTGCCTGACGCACGCCCGCCGCGGCGTGCCCCTCCATCAACCCTCCCGCGACGCCGTGTGCTTCCGCACACCGGGCCGCGGGGTCCCCGTCCCGCCGTGTGCGCGCCCACCTTGCCGGTGCGGCGCCCGCACCGGCATTCGCTGGAGTCTGCGCATGAGCGAGTCCCTCGCCCCCGCCGCGCCGCCGAGCGCGACCGGCCGTCCGCCCCAGGCGGACCCCTCTCTGCCTCAACCTCCCCTTCCCTCAAGCGAGTCCAAGGCGAAAGCCGGCCCGCCCGCGGCGCAGGTCGGTCCGCCGGCGGCGCAGGTCGGTCCGCCGGCGGCGCAGCGGGTGGTGCCGCTGCGCCACCCCGGCCGTTGGATCACCAGCGCCGTCGCCCTGGTCCTGCTCGCCCAACTCGTCCACGGGCTGGCGACCAACCCCTTCTACCAGTGGGACCGCTTCCAGTACTGGTTCGTCCGGCCGGTCATCGCCGACGGCCTGGCCGTCACCCTGGAAGTGACCGCCTTCAGCGCCGTGCTCGGCCTGGCTGGCGGAATCCTCCTCGCGCTGGCCCGGCTCTCCCGCAACCCGGTGCTGCGCGCGCTCAGTTGGGCCTACGTGTGGCTGTTCCGCTCCGTTCCCCTGATCGTGGTTCTGCTGTTCCTCTACAACTTCAGCGCGCTGTACCGCACGTTGAGCCTCGGCGTGCCGTTCGGGCCGGCCTTCTGGCACGTCCAGGAGTCGAAGCTGGCCACCGACCTCGTGATCGCGGTCGTCGGACTCAGCCTCAACGAAGCCGCCTACGCCGCCGAAGTGGTCCGGGCCGGCCTGCTCGCCGTCGACCAGGGCCAGCACGAGGCGGCCGCCGCCCTGGGACTGCCGAGGCGCTACCAGTTCACCCGGATCGTCTTCCCGCAGGCGCTGCGCGCGATCGTCCCGTCCTACGTCAACCAGCTGATCGGCCTGGTCAAGAGCACCTCGCTGGTCTTCTACGTCTCGCTGCTCGACCTGTTCGGCTCCGTCCAGAGCATGGGCAGCACCTATCCCGGCGACATCGTGCCGCTGCTCCTGGTCGCGACCGTCTGGTACGTGATCCTCACCAGCGTGGTCTCGGTGGTCCAGTTCTACGTCGAGCGCCACTACGCGCGCGGTGCGCTGCGCACCCTCCCGCCCACCCCGCTGCAGCAGGTGCGCCTCGCCCTCGCCGCGCTGCGGGCGCGCATTCGGAAGGAGATCGCGGTATGAGCACGCTGAACGCCGCCGAGCCGGTGGCGCCGGTCCCGGGTGCGGAGACCGCCGCCGCGGTCGAAGTCCGCGACGTGCACAAGCGGTTCGGGGCCCACCGGGTCCTCGACGGCATCGATCTGACGGTCGCCGCCGGGCAGGTGACCGTCGTCATCGGCCCGTCCGGCTCCGGCAAGTCCACCCTGCTCCGGGTGATCAACCACCTGGAGAAGCCGGAGCGGGGGCAGGTCAGCCTGGGCGGCGAGCTGATCGGGGTCCGCCGGCACCGCGGCCGGCTCCGTGAACTGAGCGAGCGTCAGATCCTGCTCCAACGCGGCCGGATCGGGTTCGTCTTCCAGCAGTTCAACCTCTTCCCGCACCTGACCGTGCTCGACAACGTGGCGGCCGCGCCGGTGGCCACCGGACGGCTGCGCAGGCCGGAGGCGCAGCAGCTGGCGCGAACCCTGCTCGGCCGGGTGGGGCTGGGCGACCGGACCGCCGCCTACCCGCGCCAACTGTCGGGCGGGCAGCAGCAGCGCGTGGCGATCGCCCGCGCGCTGGCGCTGCGGCCGAGCGTCATCCTCTTCGACGAGCCCACCTCGGCCCTCGACCCCGAACTGGTCGGTGAGGTGCTGGCGGTCATCAAGGACCTCGCCACCGGCGGCACCACCCTGGTCATCGTCACCCACGAGATCGGCTTCGCCCGCGAGGTCGCCGACCACGTCGTCTTCATGGACGGCGGTCGGATCCTCGAACAGGGTTCGCCCGAGCAGGTGTTGGACCAGCCGCAGCACCCGCGCACCCGGGAGTTCCTGAGCCGGGTCCTCTGATCCGGCGGTGGTTTCACCGCGCCCTTCTCGTTCTTCGACCCGTCGCTCCTCCTCTCACGCACGCACCTCCTCCCACGCACAAGGAAGACCCATGCCCAGCGCTCGCAGCAGCCTCCTCCGCGCCCTGTCCGCAGGCACCGCCGCCACCACGCTCGCCGTCACCCTCGCCGCCTGCTCGAGCTCTGCCGCCGGCCCCGCGGCCGCCCCGGCCGGCCAAGCCGTGAACGGCGTGGTCACGGTGGCCGCCCTGTCCAACGGCGCGGGCACCCAGGCCGATCTCACGGCCGCCGAAGTTCCCTCGCTGCACGCCGAGTTGCCGGAGTCGGTGGCCAAGAGCGGGCAACTGGTCATCGGGGTAGGGGCGCTGCCCGCCGGCTTCCCGCCACTGGCCTTCGTCGGCAGTGACCAGAAGACCCTCACCGGTTCGGAACCCGATCTCGGGCGCCTGGTCGCCGCCGTCCTCGGCCTCAAGCCCGTGGTGCAGAACTCGACCTGGGAGAACCTCTTCGTCGGCATCGACAGCGGCCGGACCGACGTCGCCTTCTCCAACGTCACCGACACCGAGGAGCGCAAGAAGAAGTACGAGTTCGCCTCCTACCGCCAGGACAACCTGGCCTTCGAGGTCCTCAAGAGCAGCACGTGGAGCTTCAACGGCGACTACACCACCCTGGCCGGGAAGACGGTCGCGGTCAGCTCCGGCACCAACCAGGAGAAGATCCTGCTGGAGTGGCAGGCCAAGCTGCAGGCGGCCGGCCAGCAGCTCACCGTCAAGCACTTCCCGGACAGCAACAGCTCCCACCTGGCGGTGGTCAGCGGTCAGATCGACGCCTACTTCGGGCCCAACCCCGGCATCGCCTACCAGATCGCCCAGGACGCCAAGTCCCCCGCGCCGACCCGCAATGCCGGCACCTACTCCGGGGCGGGCGCGTCGCTGCAGGGCCTGATCGCGGCGACCACCAAGAAGGACAGCGGGTTGGCCAAGCCGGTCGCCGACGCGATCAACCACCTGATCCAGCAAGGCCAGTACGCGAAGTGGCTGGCCGCGTGGAACCTCTCCAACGAGGCGGTCACCAGCTCGCAGCTCAATCCGCCCGGGCTGCCGCTGACCAACTCCTGACCC
>NZ_JBHYKG010000050.1:0-35529 GCF_042741245.1 Kitasatospora sp. NPDC058965 | reverse complement strand
GACGCAGAGCGGTCGGGCCCGGCGCGACCGGGGGCCCGGCCGCTCGCGGGCCGGGGCGGGAGCGCGAGCGGCCGGGATGCCGGACCTCAGGGGCAGGGCCCGGCACGTCGGGTGGTACGGGGATGCCAACGCCGCCTCGCTCAGGTTCGGCGGTGCGGGCATCCCCACCAGGGCAGGACGGCCGACCCTCAACGACCTCCCACCGCAACACCGTCACGCGGGGCCCGCTCCCGCTCGGCATCGAGCGGGCCGACTTCTGGCCCCGCAACGGAATGAGCAGCACTTTAGAACAGAATCCACCAGAAGTCACCTGGCATACGTTTAGTTTTGTTTGATCACACGGGACGCAGCGCCGTGCCGGGACGCAGCACCGTGCGGAGTGCACGCGCCTCGGCCAGAGTGCGGCAGCCCGCCAGACCGAGGGCGTCGTCCAGCTCGGTGGCGAGCAGGTCGAGGACCCGGCGCACCCCGGCCTCGCCGTCCATCGCCAGGCCCCAGATCACCGGACGGCCGATCAGCACCGCGTCCGCGCCGAGCGCCAACGCGCGCAGCACGTCCACCCCGCTGCGGATGCCGCCGTCCAGCAGCAGCCGGCACCGGTCGCCGACGGCCTGCCGGATCTCCGGCAGCAGTTGGACGCCCGGCACCGCTCCGTCCAACTGACGGCCGCCGTGGTTGGAGACCACCAGCGCATCCACCCCGGCCTCGACCGCCAACGCCGCGTCCGCCGGATCCAGGATCCCCTTGAGCACCAGCGGCAGCCGGGTCAGGCCGCGCAGTTCCTCGACGTCCGCCCAGGTCAGCGTCGGCGCGAAGGTGAGCGCGGTGTGGCCGGCCACGGCCGAGCCGCCACCCGCCCGGTGCGCGGCGGAGCCGGCCGCCTCGGCGAGGTTGGCGGCGGTCACGTCGGCCGGCAGCGCGAAGCCGTTGCGGATGTCCCGCAGTCGGCGGCCCATCCACGGCACGTCCACGGTGAGCATCAGCGCCGCGCAGCCGACCGCCTCGGCGCGACGGACCAGATCAAGCCGCTGGGCGCGGTCTTTCAGCCAGTACAACTGGAACCAGGTCGTGGCCCCTTCGGCCGCGATCCGCTCGACCGGGAAGCTGCTCAGGGTGGCCGCGGTGAACGGCACACCGGCCGCGGCGGCGGCCCGGGCGGCAGCCAACTCGCCCTCCGGATGCGCCAGGCGGTGGTAGGCGACCGGCGCCACTCCGATCGGCAGGGCGAACTGACTGCCCAGCAGTTCGCAGGCGGCACTACGGACCGAGACGTCGCGCAGCATCCGCGGCACCAGGAAGACCTCGTCCAGCGCGGCGCGGTTGGCCGCCAGGCCCAACTCCTGACCGGCTGCTCCGGCCACGAAGTCCCGGACCCCGGGGGGCAGTACGGCGGCGGCCCAGGCCTCGATCTCACGCAGCGTGAGCGCGGGCGCCGGTCGGGTGCGGGACGCAGGAGTCATGCCGGTCCTCTGCTTGGCGACTGATGGACCGTTACCCTAGCGATTGGTCGAGACCACTGCGGCGGGAACCCGACAGCTGGTCAACAGCCGTGCCGGATGGCTGGATTCGCCCGACTATCGAACACCTTGTCCGCCGGGCACCTGGACTGGAGAAGACATGTCATACCCAGGGCCACTGGCATATACCCATGTGATTTTCGCAACGTTTCCGCGATCTTCACGCCTGGTACGTTAACCCCCGCCTGGCCCCGTAGTTCACTGGTTTCGTTGATCAACAGCACGAAGAGTCACCGTTGCTCAACCCAGTTGCGGGTCCGAGCAGCTAGAGCCGAAACCTTCCCCGTTCGGAGTGCTGAGCCCATGTCTGACTCTTCCGAAGCCACGTGGCCCCTCCTCGCGGGGCAGTCTGGCATATGGTTGGCCCAGCTGCTGGCTCCGGACAGCCCGGCCTTCCACGCGGCCGAGTGCATCGAGTTCCACGGCCCGCTGGACCCCGAGCTCCTCACCGTGACGGTGGATCAGGTACTGCAGGAGTTCGAGGCACTGCGGCTGCGCTTCGTCACGGACGGCGACGAGCTGCGCCAAGTGCTCGATCCCACGCCGCCGACCCGTCTGCGCCTGGTCGACGTGGCCGATGCACCCGACCCCTGGGCCGCGGCCCGGGACTGGATCTGCACGGACTTGACCCGGCCCCTCGATCCCACCGCCGGCAGGACGGCCGTCCACGTCCTGTTCCGCGGCGGCCCGACCCGCTGGTTCTGGTACCAGCGAGGCCACCACGCCGTGATCGACGGCTTCAGCGGGCGGATCCTCGTGGCCCGTGCGGCCCAGGTGTACACCGCCCTGGTCGAGGGCCGCGAATCCGCTCCGACCGGTGCCCTGCCCGCGTTCCGGCACCTGCTGGAGGCCGAGGCCGAGTACCGGGGTTCGGCGCAGTACGCGACCGACCGTGCGTACTGGTTGGAGCGGATGGCCGAGCGGCCCGAACCCGTATCGCTGGCCGGGCGGTTCGCCCCCGCCTCCGCCGACCAGATACGGCAGGAGCTGCGACTCCCCCAGGACCGCGCCGACGCGCTGCGCGCAGGCGGCCGCAGACTGGGCGTCAGCTGGTCGGCCCTGGTCCTGGCGGCGACCGCGCTCTACGTGGGACGGATGACCAGCACCGAGGACATGGTCCTGGGCATGCCGGTCTCGGCCCGGGTCGGTCGCGCCGCGCACACCACGCCCGGCATGCTGAGCAACGTGGTCCCGCTGCGGCTGTCGGCCGGAACCGCCCTGACCGTCCGCCAGCTGGTCCGGCACGCCAACACCCGCGCCAAGGAAGCGCTGCGGCACCAGCGCTACCGCACCGAGGAACTGCGCCGGGAGCTGGGCCTGGTCGGTGGCAGCAGCCCGTTGGTCGGCCCGACGGTCAACATCATGGCCTTCGACTACGACCTCTCCTTCGCCGGTCTGCCGACCACCATGCACAGCCTGGCCAGCGGCCCGGTCGAGGACCTCGGGTTCATGTTCTACGACCGGCAGAACGGCGACGGCCTGAGCCTGGTGGTGGAGGCCAATCCTGCGCTCTACACGGCGGAGCAGGTCGTCGAGCACGGATCCCGGCTACTGCGGGTACTCGACGCTCTCGCCACCTGCGACCCCGATCTTCCCACCAGCCGGATCGACACGACCGACGCGACCGAACGTACGCGACTGCTCGCCAACGGCACCGGGCCGACAGCCACGCCGTCGGAGGTCGGCCTGTCCGAACTCTTCGAGGCCCAGGCCGGCCGCAGTCCGCAGGCGACCGCACTGGTCTTCGAGGACACCGAACTGACCTACGCCGAGCTGAACAACCGGGTCGACCGGCTCGCCCGGCTGCTGGTCGCGCACGGAGCCGGTCCCGAGCGCGTCGTGGCACTCGTTCTGGAACGCTCCGTGGAGCTGGTCGTTGCCATCCTCGCCGTGCTGAAGGCAGGAGCCGCATACCTGCCCGTCGACCCCGAGTACCCTGCCGAGCGCATCCGGCACCTGATCGAGGACGGCGCACCCGCTCTGGTACTCGCTACCGGCAACACCGCGGACAGAGTGCCCGGCGCGACCCTGGTGCTCGACTCACCACGATTGCTGCCAGAACTCGAAGCGGTCGACACCACCAGTGCCCTGCCTGCCCCGCATCCGGACAACCCGGCCTACGTCATCTACACGTCCGGCTCAACCGGCCGTCCCAAGGGGGTGGTCGTGCCCCACCGGGGGATCTCCAACCGCCTTGCCTGGATGCAGCACACCCACCGGCTCACCGCGGACGACCGGGTACTGCAGAAGACACCGTTCGGGTTCGACGTCTCCGTCTGGGAGTTCCTCTGGCCGTTGCTGGAGGGTGCGACTCTCGTCGTCGCTCGGCCGGGCGGTCACCGTGACGCCGCCTACCTCGCGGAGCTGATCCAGCGCCGGGGGATCACCGTCACCCACTTCGTCCCGTCCATGCTGCACGCCTTCCTCCAGGAACCCACCTCGGCCGACTGCGTCCACCTGCGCGCGGTCTTCTGCTCGGGTGAAGCCCTCTCCCCGGAACTGCGCGACCGGTGGCATGCCGTCCTGGGCGTGCCGTTGTACAACCTCTACGGACCCACCGAGGCCTCCGTCGAGGTCACCGCGTGGCCCTGCCGCAGCACTCCCACCGTCCCGATCGGCAGACCGGTCCGGAACACCCGGGTCTATGTCCTCGATGCCGCGCTGCGCCCCGTTCCGCCCGGAACCCCGGGCGAGTTGTACCTCGCTGGTGTCCAACTCGCCCGCGGTTACCTGAACCGCCGAGCACTCACCGCCGAGCGCTTCGTCGCCTGCCCCTACGGCGCGCCGGGCGAACGCATGTACCGCACCGGGGACCTGGTCCGGTGGAACCGCCACGGCGAACTCGAGCACCTGGGCCGCACAGACCACCAGGTCAAGCTGCGCGGCCTGCGCATCGAACTCGGTGAGATCGAGGCGGCGTTGACGGCTGTCCCGGGCGTCGCACAGGCTGCCGTACTGCTCCGCGAGGACCGACCGGGGCAGCAGCGGCTCGTCGGTTACCTGGTCCCGGCGCAGGCGGGTCTCACGCCGGGTGAGGTGCGTGCCCAACTCGCCGCCCGCCTGCCGGAGTACCTGATCCCGGCAAACCTGCTCCTGCTCGCCCAGTTGCCCGTGACCCCCAACGGGAAGCTGGACCGCAAGGCACTGCCGGCACCGGACAGGAGAGCCGACGCTCCGGTCCGCGTCGCCCGGACGAACCGCGAGCGAATCCTGGCACGGATCTTCGCCGAACTGCTCGGATGCGCTGAAGTCGACATCGACCAGGGGTTCTTCGAGCAGGGTGGCGACTCGATCACCGCGATCCAACTCGTCGCCCGGGCCCGTCGAGCCGGACTGCGGCTCACCGTCCGGGACGTCTTCGCCCACCAGTCGGTGGCCCGCCTCGCCACTGCGGCGAGCGACCAGGTCGAGCTGGGCGCGCGCGCCGGCAAGTCCGGGCTCGGCGACGTGCCACCGACGCCGCTTGTTCGGGCGTTGGCCGAGGGGGGACCCGTACCCGACTCCTTCCACCAGTCCGTGCTGGTGCACGCCCCCGCGGACCTGGACCCTGACCGGTTGACCACTGCCGTGCAGGCCTTGCTGGACCGCCACGACGCGCTGCGCGCACGGTGGCGGGACGAATCCGGCAGCCTGTTCGTCCCACCGGCCGGCGAGCTCCGGGCCACCGACCTGCTCACCCGTGTCGACGTCCGGGGCCTCGACCACGACCAGTTGCGCGCCCGGGTGGCCGAGCAGGCCCGGGCTGCCCGGCTTCGACTCGCCCCGCGCGCGGGGATCATGTTCCAGGCGGTCTGGTTCGACGCAGGCCCCACGGTCGGTGGCCGGCTCCTGCTGACGGCACACCACCTGGTGGTAGACGGGGTCTCCTGGCGGATCCTGCTACCTGACCTGGCAGAAGCGCACCAGGGCGAGGAGCTGCCGGAGGTGGGCACCTCACTGCGTGACTGGGCAGGCCTGCTGACTGCCGAAGCCGACCGACGCGACGAGGAACTCAGCTACTGGGAAGGACTCCTGGCCCAACAAGTGGAGCCACTCGGCGCCGGACCCGAACACCGCGGTGGACGCCTGGAAGTCACCCTGCCGGGCGAGGTTGCCACCTCACTGCTTGCAGGAGTCCCGGCCGCCTACCGCGCCCGGATCGACGAGCTGTTGCTGACCGCGCTCGCTCTCGCCGTCAATCGGCACCGCGGTCAGAACGGCACTCTGCTGCTCGAGTTGGAGGGCCACGGCCGTGAGGAGTTCGCCGAGTCGGTCGACCTCTCCCGGACCGTGGGGTGGTTCACCTCGCTCTTCCCGGTCCGTCTCGACCTCACCGGGTCGGACCCGCTGGAAGCGGTTCGGACGGTCAAGGCACAGCTGCGCGACGTACCGGGCCGAGGCCTCGGGTTCGGCCTGCTGCGCCATCTGAACCCGGCCACCGGCCCCATGCTGTCTCAAGGTGCCGTACCGCAGCTGGCGTTCAACTACCTCGGGCGAATCGACCAGGGGTCCGGCGTCGACAGTCAGTGGCGTCTCGCCGACGAACTCGTCGCCGAAGCAGAGCCGTTGCCGACCTTCGCTCCCCCGCTGGTGGTCGACGTCTGGGCCCAGGACGGAAGGATCACCGCATCCTGGTCGTGGCGGGACGGCCACCTCGGTGAAGCCGGGGTTCGGAACCTGGCCGACCACTGGTGCGCCGCGCTCACCGAACTCGTCGACCTGTCCGACGATCCCGAGGCTGGCGCACTCACCACCGCCGACGTCACGCTGGTAGAGATGGACCAATGGGACCTCGACCGGCTCGCCACGGCGGCCCCGGTCCTGGACGTGCTGCCGCTGACTCCGCTGCAGCAGGGCCTGTACTTCCAGGCCGGCTACGACGCGGACGACGTCGACGTCTACACGACCCAGCTGGCGCTCACCCTGCGCGGGCCACTGAACACGGTGTCACTGCGCGCCGCCACCGAGGCCGTTCTCGACCGCCACCCGCACCTGTTGGCCGGGCTGCGCCAACTCGATGACGGGAGAGTGGTCCAGGTGGTGCATCAAGGCACCCGGCTCCCGTGGACGGAACTGGACCTGACCCACCTGTCCGGTGCGACCCGGCAGGAGGAATTCGACCGCCTGGCTGCCGTGGAGCGGTCCCGGCACTTCGACCTGGCCCGTCCTCCGCTCCTGCGGGTCACCATCGTCCGCCTCGCGGCGGACCACCACGCCTTTGTCCTGACCAACCACCACATCCTCCTGGACGGCTGGTCGGTCGGGCTGCTGGCCAACGAGATATTCGCCCACTACCGGGGCACCGTGTTGCCGCCGGCTCCACCACTTCACGACTATCTGGCCTGGATCGCCGACCAGGACACGGTGGCAGCCCACCAGGCTTGGCAGCGGGCACTCTCGGAGCCCGTGGAGCCGACCCTAATCGCACCTGCCGCGCTGGACCGCGAGACGGAGCTTCCCGACGAACTCCACTTCAGCGTGGCCGAGCAGCTCACCAGTGACCTCGCCAGCACGGCCCGCCTCCTCGGCAGCACCCTCAGCAGCCTGTTCCAGACCGTGTGGGGGCTGACCCTCGCCCATCTGACCGGTCGCCACGACATCGTCTTCGGCACCGTGGTGTCCGGTCGGCCCGCCGAACTGGTCGGCGTGGAAAGGACGATCGGGCTGCTGATCAACACACTTCCGTACCGCGTCCGGCTCGACCCGGCCGAGCCACTGGGCGCGTTGGTCCGGCGGCTGCAGGCCGAGCAGTCCGCTCTGCTGCCGTACCACCACGTCCAGCTGGCCGAACTGCGGCAGCAGGCCAGCAGTGAGCTCTTCGACACGATGATGGTCTTCGAGAACTACCCGATGGATCCGACGCTGCTCGGCGGACCTGCCGACGAGCTGCAGATCTCCACCGCCACCGTGCGGGACGCCACGCACTACCCGCTGACCCTCGCCGTCGTGCCCGGGGCCCGGCTGGACCTGCGCCTCAGCTACCGGTCGGACCTGTTCGACCGCGACGCCGTCGAGCGCCTGGCCCAGCTCCTGGTCCGGCTGCTGACGGCAGTGGCGACCACGCCCGAACTGCCCGTGGGCCGACTAGACCTCCTGGCCGAACAGGAACGTCGCCGCATCCTCGTCGACTGGAACGAAACGGCGCCGGATACTCCGGAGCCCACCACCCTGCCCGCGCTCTTCAGCGCCCAGGCCGCCCGCACGCCGCAGGCCACCGCACTCGTCTTCGGGGACACCGAGCTCTCGTACGCCGAACTGGACTCACGCGCCGACCGGTTGGCCCGACTGCTCGTCGCGCGCGGCGTGGGTCTCGAGCATCGCGTCGCGCTGGTCCTGGACCGTTCCGTCGAGCTCGTCGTGGCGATCCTCGCGGTCGCCAAGGCGGGTGCCGCCTACCTGCCAGTGGATCCGCACTATCCCGCAGAACGCATCGCCTACTTGTTGGCGGACGGTGCGCCGTCCCTAGTCCTGAGCACCACCCAGAGTGTGGGTGCGTTCGCGGGGCCGACCGTGGTCCTCGACTCGCCGTTGGTGCAGGCCGAGCTGGCCGCCACCACGGTCACTGCAGAGCTGCCGACCCCGCGTCCCCAGCAGCCCGCCTACGTCATCTACACCTCAGGCTCCACCGGTCGACCGAAGGGCGTGGTGGTCTCGCACGCAGGCCTCGCCGGCATGGTCACGGCGCAGGCCGCCGCACTCGGCGTCGACGCCGGAGCCCGGGTCCTGCAGTTCGCCTCACCCAGCTTCGACGCCACGGTCTCGGAGCTGTGCATGGCGCTGCTGACCGGCGCGACGCTGGTCGTCGTCGCGACCGAGCGGCTGAACCACGGCGCCGGCCTCACCGAGGTGCTCTCGCAGGAGCGGATCACCCACGCCACGCTGCCGCCGGCACTGCTCGCCGCCCTGCCCGAGGATGCGCTGCCCGACGGCCTGACCCTCGTCGTCGCCGGCGAGGCCTGCCCGCCCGACCTGGCGCGCCGCATCGCGCGGGGCCACACCCTCGTCAACGCCTATGGCCCGACCGAGTCGACCGTCTGCGCCACCATGAGCGCGCCACTCGGCCCGGACCTCGACACCGTGCCGATCGGTCGGCCCGTCGTCGGCACCCGCGTCTACGCCCTCGACAGCAGCCTGCGACCGGTCCCGCCGGGTGTCACCGGCGAACTGTACATAGCCGGCTCCGGCCTGGCTCGCGGCTACCTGAACCGGCACGCGCTGACCGCCGAACGGTTCGTCGCCTGCCCGTTCGGTGCACCCGGCGAACGCATGTACCGCACCGGCGACCTGGTCCGCTGGACCGAGGACGGCGAGCTCGAGTACCTCGGCCGCAGCGACGACCAGGTGAAGGTGCGTGGGTTCCGGATCGAGCTCGGCGAGGTCGAGTCCGCCCTGGCGGCTGCCCCCGAGGTCCACTTGGCGGCCGCCGCCGTCCACGGCGACCGGCTCGTCGGCTACCTGGTCCCCGTGCCCGGCGCCGCGCCGGACCCCGCAACGGTCCGTGCCCGGCTCGTGGCCGAGCTGCCCCAGCACCTGGTCCCGGCCGCCGTGGTACTGCTCGACGCGCTTCCGCTGACGCCCAACGGCAAGCTCGACCGCCGGTCCCTTCCCGCTCCGGAGTTCACCACCTCCGGGGCGGGGCGGGAGCCGGGCACCGCGCTCGAACGTGAGCTCTGCGCACTCTTCGCCGAGCACCTGGGCATCGACCGGGTCGATCCCGAAGCCGACTTCTTCGCACTCGGTGGGCACTCGCTGCTGGCGGTCCGCCTGACCGGGCGGATCGGCACTGCGCTGGGCCGACCGGTGGGTGTCCGCGAGCTCTTCGAGGCTCCCACGGCCGCCGCGCTGGCCGCCCGGCTGGCCGAGGCCGACGGCACCGCCGATCCGCTGGAGGTGCTGCTGCCGCTGCGGCCCGAGGGTGGGCAGACCCCGCTGTTCTGCGTGCACCCGGGCTTCGGCATGGGCTGGAGCTACCGTGCACTGCTCGAGCAGTTGCCGCCCGACCAGCCGCTCTACGCGCTGCAGGCACGCAGCCTGCGCGAGTCGGCCGGATTGCCCCAGAGCGTACCGACGATGGCCGCCGAGTACGTCGAGCGGATCCGTGCGGTCCAGCCGTCCGGGCCCTACCGGCTGCTCGGCTGGTCGTTCGGCGGGGCGGTCGCCCACGAGATGGCGACCCAGCTGCAGCACGCCGGTGAACGAGTCGAACTGCTGGCCCTGTTGGACAGCTACCCGAGCCCGCCCGCGCTCCGGTCGAGCGACGAAGCGGAGTTGACGCAGGGGCTGCTCCGCGCGCTGCTCACCGCTCTCGGAAAGCCACTCCCGCCCGGACGAATGACGGTCCGTCAGGCCGCCTCGGTGGCGGACCTGCCCGGCGTGTTCACCCACCGGACCGTCGAGGCACTGCTGCGCACGTTCCTGCGTGACGCGGCCCTGCTGGAGAACTTCCGTCCGCAGACGTTCGACGGCGACCTGGTCCACTTCACGGCCACCCAGGACCGCCCGACCGGCGCACCCGGCGCGGCGGTCTGGGCGCAGTACTGCACCGGCCGAGTCGTGGACACCCCGATCCGGTGCGACCACGACAGCATGGGCAGTCCGGCAGCCCTGGCACAGATCGCCCGGGTACTCCGCTCAATGCTGGTGGGGGTGGCTGCCTAGCCGGCAGGGCCGGGGCACGCGCCCGCGTGTTCCGCCCGCCTCAGCCCCCCGCCGCGAGCACCGACTCCGCCACCCCCGTGCGCGCGTACAGCACGGTCCGACCCGCCCGGTGGGCGGTGACGAAGCCGGCCCCGCGCAGCGCGGTGAGGTGCTGCGAGACGCCGGCCGTGGAGAGCCCGGTGCGGTCCGCCAGTTCGGTGGTGGTGGCCGGGGTCGCCAACTCGGTGAGCAGCAGGGTGCGGGAGCGGCCGAGCACGGCCGCCAGCGCCCCGGTCCGGGCCGCCGTCCGGCGCTCCTCCCACAGGGTCCCCACGCCGTGCGCCCGGTAGGCGAGTTGCGGCGGGTCCGGCGGGGCGACCCGGGTGGACAGCCCGGGGCCCTTGAACGCCGAGGGGATCAGCAGCAGGCCCGCCCCCGCGCGCTCCCGGCTCAGGGGGTGCTTGCGGCGCGCCAGGCGCAGCCCGTCGGCAGTCCAACTGAGGCCGGGGTGAAGCTCGTTGAGCAGGTGGCCGGCACCGTGCTCGGCCACCTGCCGGGCCCGGCGGAAGACCTCGGCGTCGAGCACCGCGCGGATCCGCGCCCAGTACGGGGCCAGCGCCAGCTCCCAGTAGACCTCGATCTCCGCGGCGAGCCGCGGCAGGCCGGCCGCCGGATCGGCGTGCAGTGCGCGCGACCGCGGACCGAGGCCGCCCTGATGGCGCCCCAGGTGGTCCAGGTCCCGGCGGACCCGCTCGGCGGGCGTGGCCGTGACCAGCGCCAGCTCCGCCGCCAGGGCCGGCGCCGGTCCGGCCGGGGCCGGGTTGAGGAAGTCCGGGACGTAGGCGCCGGGCCGGACCAGCTCGGCGAGCCGGCCCCGGTCGAGCCCGGCGGCCGCGATCCGGGGCCGCACCTGCGCCAGCCAAGGCCGGTGCACCGGGTCCGCGGCGCCGGCGGCCAGCAGCCGGAAGCTGGTCCCGACCTCCCACATGGGTGAGACGGCGAACCGCAGTTGTGCCAGGTCGGCCGCCGAGAAGGCCAGCTCCGCCAGGACCGCCACCCCCAGGATTCATCCATGACCGAATCAGTGGCGACCACCCTACCGGCCCGCGATGCTGCCGCCATGACCTCTGAGACGATCACCGCAGCGGCTTCGGGCAGTTGGCAGTTGGGGGACCTGACGGTCCACCGGCTCGGCTTCGGTGCGATGCGCCTGCCGCAGACCGGCACCGCGCTGGTGCCCGACGCCGTCCCGCACGACCGGGACCAGGCCGTCCGCGTGCTGCGCCGCGCGGTCGAGCTGGGCGTGAACCACATCGACACCGCCGCGTTCTACTTCTCGCCGCTGCGCTCGGCGAACGAGCTGATCAACTGGGCGCTCGCCCCCTACCCGGACGACCTGCTGATCGCCACCAAGGTCGGGCAGCCGCGCGACCCGTCCGGTGCCTGGCTGCCGCACGCCGGGCCCGGGCAGCTGCGCGGACTGGTCGAGGAGAACCTGCGTCAGCTCGGCCGGGACCACCTGGACCTGGTCAACCTGCGGATCGTCGGGGACGACTCGATCGCCGAGCGGTTCGGCGTGCTGGCCGAGCTGCGGACCGCCGGGCTGATCCGCCACCTGGGCCTGTCCAACGTCCAGCCGCACCACCTCGCCGAGGCCCGGGCGATCGCACCGGTGGTGTGCGTGCAGAACATGTACGGCCTCGGCGTGCGCCCCGAGCAGGACGCGTTCGTGCGGGCCTGCGGCGAGCAGGGGGTCGCCTTCGTGCCGTTCTACGCGATCGCGGCCACCGGGCGGCTGGCCGGGGCGGGCGGGCCGGACCACCCCGACCTGCTGGCCGTCGCCCGCGCGCACGGCGCGAGTCCGGCCCAAGTGCGGATCGCCTGGACCCTGCACCGCGGGCCGCACGTGCTGGCGATCCCGGGCACCGGCGACCCCCGCCACCTGGCCGAGAACGTGGCGGCCGGCGGGCTGCGGCTCGGCGCGGCGGAGCTGGCGGCGCTGGAATCGGTGCACCGGCTGGGCGGCTGAGGCCGCGGCTCGCTCCGCGTCCCCCCGCCTGCCACGGCGCTGCCGGTCACCGCGGTCCGCAACGGTGACCGGCATCCCTACCCTGGTGCTGTGTCGACCTCCCGCCTGCGCCGTGTCACCGTCCTCGTCCTCGACGGGGCCAAGCCCCTCGACGTCGGGATCCCGGCCCAGGTCTTCACCAACCGCGCGAGCATGCCGTACGAGGTGCGGGTCTGCGGGGCCCGGGCCGGGCTGGTGACCGGCGGCGACGGCCTGTCGTACCACGTGGCCGACGGCCTGGAGGCCGTCGAGTGGGCCGACCTGGTCTTCGTGCCCGGCTACCGCCAGCCGGACCGCGAGGACCCGCCCGCGGCCGTGCTCGACGCACTGCTCGCCGCCCACCGGCGCGGCGCCCGGCTCGCCGCGATCTCCACCGGCGCCTTCGCGCTGGCCGCGACCGGCCTGCTGGACGGGCGGCGGGCCACCACGCACTGGCACTACACCCGGGCGCTGGCCGCGATGCACCCGCTGGTGCGGGTGGACGAGAACGTGCTCTTCGTGGACGAGGGCAGCGTGCTGACCTCGGCCGGGGCGGCCTCCGGGATCGACCTGTGCCTGCACATCCTGCGCGGGGACCTCGGGGTCGCCGCCTCCAACCACGCCGCCCGGCGCCTGGTCGCCGCGCCGTACCGCAGCGGCGGCCAGGCGCAGTACGTGCCGCGCAGCCTGCCCGAGGCGGTCGGCGAGCGGTTCGCCGCCACCCGCGAGTGGGCGCTGCACCGCCTCGACGAGCCGCTGAGCGTGCCGGTGCTGGCCCGCCACGCGGCCGTCTCGCCGCGCACCTTCTCCCGCCGGTTCGTCGAGGACACCGGGTACACGCCGATGCAGTGGGTGATGCGCGCCCGGGTCGACCTGGCCCGCGAACTGCTGGAGCGCTCCGAGCGCAGCGTCGAGCAGATCGCCACCGAGGTGGGCCTGGGCACAGGCGCCAACCTGCGGCAACACTTCCAGCAGATCCTCGGGACCTCGCCGGTGGAGTACCGGCGCACCTTCACCCGCGGCGAGTGAAGCGGTCCACCATGGTCACCCTCCGTGACAGCGACAGCTTGGCACGATCCTTGCGGAAGGTGGCATTAATGCCACTGCCATCAGCCCTCGACGCGGACCAGAGTGGAGGCACCACCCCAGACGAGGAGCATCCACCCATGACCCGCATCGCGATCAACGGTTTCGGACGCATCGGCCGCAACGTGCTGCGCGCCCTGCTCGAGCGTGACAGCAAGCTCGAGGTGGTCGCCGTCAACGACCTCACCGAGCCCAAGGCGCTCGCCCGGTTGCTCGCCTACGACACCACCGCCGGCCGCCTCGGCCGCCCGGTGACCGTGGAGGGCGACACCCTGGTGGTGGACGGCCGCCGGATCAAGGTGACCGCCGAGCGCGACCCTGCCCAGCTGCCCTGGGCCGAGCTCGGCGTCGACATCGTGCTGGAGGCGACCGGCCGCTTCACCTCCGCCGACGCCGCCCGCGCGCACCTGACCGCCGGTGCGAAGAAGGTGCTGGTCTCCGCCCCCTCGGACGGCGCGGACGTCACCCTGGCCTACGGCGTCAACACCGACGCCTACGACCCGGCCGTGCACACCATCGTGTCCAACGCGTCCTGCACCACCAACGCGCTCGCCCCGCTGGCCTCCGTGCTGGACGAGCTGGCCGGCATCGAGCACGGCTTCATGACCACCGTGCACGCCTACACCCAGGAGCAGAACCTCCAGGACGGCCCGCACCGCGACCCGCGCCGGGCCCGCGCCGCCGGCGTGAACATCGTGCCGACCAGCACCGGTGCGGCCAAGGCCATCGGCCTGGTGCTGCCGAACCTGAACGGCAAGCTGTCCGGCGACTCGATCCGGGTCCCGGTCCCGGTCGGCTCCATCGTGGAGCTGAACACCACGGTCGCCCGCGACGTCACCCGCGACCAGGTGCTCGCCGCCTATCGCGAGGCGGCCGCCGGTCGGCTCGCCGGCGTCCTGGAGTACTCGGACGACCCGCTGGTCTCCGCCGACATCACCGGCAACCCGGCCTCCTCGATCTTCGACTCCGAGCTGACCCGGGTGGACGGGCGCCACGTCAAGGTCGTCGCCTGGTACGACAACGAGTGGGGCTTCTCCAACCGCGTCGTGGACACCCTCGACCTGCTCGCCCGGGGCTGACCCCTCCTCCTCCCCCACGCTGGGCCCCGGTGGCGCTCCCCCGCCACCGGGGCCCGGCGCGCTGCTGCCCGGGCCGGTGGGCCACCGTTCGACGGCTCGTCATCCGTCCCGCCCCCGGACGGTGGCCGACAGCCAGCAGAAATCCGGTACCGACCCGGCCCTCCGCCGCTCCAGGCTGAGCCGCCGCCCTCGGCGAGTAGCTCAGCAGGAGGAGCAGCCACTGCTCGTGGCAGGTCGACGGGTTCGATGCCCTCCTCACCGACGGCGGCACCCCGGTCCTGCGACCGGTGCCCGCTGCTCAGGAGCCCGTTCGCCATCGCACCGGCAGCTCCTTCAGCCCGTTCTGGAAGTTGGACACCAACCTGGCCGGCGGTGCCGCCGAGGCCAGGGCCAGGCCGGGAAGCTCCAGCACCGCCCCCGTCATCGCCTTGTACTGCATCCGGGCCAGTTGGGCGCCGAGGCAGAAGTGCGGGCCGAACCCGAAGCTGACGTGGTCGTTGGGGGTGCGGGTGAGGTCGAACCGGTCCGGGTCGGCGAAGACGGCCTCGTCCCGGTTGGCGGAGGCGTGGTAGACCACCACCTTCTGACCGCGGCGGATCTGCACCGCGCCCAGCTCCACGTCCCGGGTGGCGGTGCGGCGGAACTCGATCACCGGTGGCCAGTACCGCAGCATCTCCTCCACCGCAGAGTCCAGCAACTCCGGCTGCCGAAGCAGGAGTCGGTGCTGATCAGGATGCCGCAGCAAGGTGTGCAGGCCGCCGGGAAGCCCGTTGCGAACGGTCTCGTTGCCGGCCACCGCGAAGAGGAAGAAGGCGGTCTCGAACTCCTCGGTGCTCAGCCCTCCCTCGCGCATCCGCGCCATCAGGCTGCCGGGCCGTGGACCGACGGCCAGGCCGTGCGCGTAGGCGAACATGTCGGCCAGGGCGGCGCGGGACCGGGGGTTGATCGGCCGCCCGTCCGGGGTGGTGCGGGTGGTGGGGCGGACCGCGAGGGCGGCGCGGCCCAACTCCGTGAGGCGGGCCGGGTCCACGGTGTCGGAGTCGGCCAAGTCCGCGTCCTGGTAGCCGATCACCCGGTTCGACCAGTCCACCAGCAACTGCCGGTCCTGCTCCGGCACCCCGAGCACCCGGGCCAGCACCCGCACCGGCAGGTCGGCCGCCAGCCGCACGAAGTCGGCCTGCCCGACGTCCCGCGCCGAGTCCACCAGCTCCCGCGCACACGCCTCGATCGCCGCCGACAGCTCCCGCAGCGCCCGCGGCGTGAACGCCGCCGCCATGATCCGCCGCAACCGGGCATGCTCCGGCGGATCCTGATTGAGCATCATGGTCCGCGCGAACTCCAGGTCGGCGGCGGAGTCGGGATCCCGGATCTGCGTCGCCCCCAGGTGGGAGGAGAACACCTCCGGCGTGCGCAGCACGTGCTTCACCTCCGCATGCCGCACCACCGCCCAGTACCCCGGCCCCGCCGCCCACGCCCCCACCGCCGGCTCCCGCACCCACCACACCGCCCGCTCCGCCCGCAACGCACGGAACAGCTCGTACGGCACACCCGCCGCGTACGTCTCGGGCCGGAAGATCCGGTCCACCTCGTCTTGATCCACCGTCACACCCACCCCCTGCCCCGCCGCCACCCCGCCCAAGCGAGCCCGCGGGGCCGTCAGCCCGCCTTTCCGGTCGCGTTCAGCGCCACCAGGCCGTTGGCACCCATCGCGTAGATCCGGCCGCCGCCGGCAGCGAGCGGCATGGCGGCCGTGTACTGGTCGGAGCCGCCGAAGTCGTAGGTCCAGCGGCCGTTCCCGGTGGCGGGGTCGAGTGCCCACAGCTTGCCGTTCACCCACAGGTAGAGGGTGTTGTCCGCGTACTGCAGGGCAGCGATCGGTGCGAGCAGCGGCACCGGGACCGAACCGGCCCAGCGGATCTCGCCGTTGCCGGTGTTGACGGCGTAGACCTGGGTGTTGCCCTTGCCGTCCGAACCGGCCGCATAGGCGGTCGCGCCGTCCGGGGCGGCGACCACGGAGGTGAACATGGTCGGTGCAGTCGTGTGCCAGACCAGGTTCCCGGTCGTCGAGTCCACCGCGTAGAGGTGGTCCGAGAGGTAGAGGAAGAGGTTGTTGGCCGAGCAGTGCGGTCCGTCGTCGAAGGGGACGAGGAAGGGGGACATGTCGGTGAGGGAGGAGGCGCCCGGGGCGTTCTGCGACCAGTTGTTCTTGCCGCCCGCGGTGGTGTCGATGTCGGTCAGCTTGGGCGCGGTGCGGTCGACGTCGGAGCTGGCCAGGAGCAGCCGGGTGCCGGAGGAGGGCACCAGGATCCGCCGGGTGAGCCAGGACTGGGAACCGAACGAGGTCTCCCAGCGGATCTGACGGGTCGCCGGGTCCACCGCCCAGAGGAAGTCGGACGGCGGGGTGTACTGCGCGGAGCCGGTGGTCGGTATCGCAGCGGCGATGTTGCCGGTGACGTAGACGATGCCGTCGAGGGCTCCCGGGAGCCAGGACACCATGACGGTCCGGCCGGGCTTGCCGACCGTCCACGCCGTCCTGCCGGTGTCCAGGGCGATGGCGCTGAGCGCGTGGTCGGTCAGGTGGCTTGCCGCGAACAGCAGGTCACCGGCGATCAGCGCCGGCAGGCCGCCGGTCCCCATCTTCGCGTCGTAGACGGTGTTGTCGACCGGCCCCCAGACGGGGTTGCCCGACCGGTCGTAGGCCCGGATCTGCTTCGCCCCGACCGTGATGACCTTGTCCTTCGTGGTCAGGATCTGGGCCGGCGGGTCGCTGGGAACGGTCCAGACCGGGGTGGCGGTGGCCTTGACGTCGAGTGACCGGTTCGGGTCGGTGGCGGCCGGGGCGGCGGAAGCGGTGCCGGCGCGCGCCGGTCCGCGGCGCAGCAGCAGCGCGGCCGCCGAGCCCGCGGCCCCGGCCAGCACCAGCCCGCCGCCGACGCCGAGCAGCAGCCGCCGCCTGCTCAGCGGCGCGCCAGGCCCGCCCGGCGCTTGGCCGAGGTCCACTGTCGGGCCGAGGTCCACCGTCGGGCCGGTCGCCGAGCCCGGTCCGGCCGCGCCGCCCGGGCCGGCCGACGGGTCGCCGGCCGCGGCGAGCGGCTCGGTGAGCCCGGTCGAGGAGATCATCAGGTCGGGGCTGGGCAGCGGCAGCGGGCCGATCGCCGTGGCGGCCTCCTCGACGGCGGCGATCAGGTCCGGCGGCAGCCAGTTGCCGTAGGCGGTGGAGCTGCCGGAGCGCTCGACGGCCGCGACGACCTCGGCCGGCGTCGGCCGGTCCTGCGGCCGCTTCGCCAGGCAGGCCGTCACCAGCAGCCGCAGGCCGGCCGGCACGCCGTCCAGCTCGGGCTCGGCCTCCACCACCCGCTGCATGATCTCCAGGGGCGTGCCGCCGCTGAACGGGCTCGCACCGGTCGCGGCACAGGCCACGGTGGCGCCCAGCGCGAAGACGTCGGCGGGCGGCCCGACCTCCTCGTCGAGGGCCTGTTCGGGCGACATGAACGCGGGCGTGCCGAGGATCACCCCGGCCGTGGTGAGCGCGGTTCCGTCGGCGGCCCGGGCGATCCCGAAGTCGATGACGTGCGGACCGTCCAGCGCGAGCAGCACGTTGCTGGGCTTCAGGTCACGGTGGGTCAGCCGGGCCGCGTGGATGTTCTTCAGCTCCTCGGCGACCCCGGCGGTCAGGGCCCGCAGCGTCGCCTCGGGCAGCGGCCCCGACCGGTCCAGCGCCTGCTGGAGCGAGATGCCCGGGACGAAGGCGGTGGCCAGCCACGGCACCGGCCCGTCCGGGTCGGCGTCCACCACGGGCGCGGTGAACACCGAGGACGCCGCACGCGCAGCCGCCACCTCGGCCCGGAACCGCGCCCGGAATCCGCTGTCACCGGCCAGATCGGGCCGGACCAGCTTCACGGCGACGGTGCGCCCGCCGGGCGAGCGACCGAGGTACACCGACCCCATGCCGCCCTCGCCCAGTCGGCCCTGCAGCGTGTAGGGGCCGAGCCGCACCGGGTCTCCCGGCTCAAGCGGTTTCACATCACACTCCGTTGGAAGGCAGCACGGCGACCGTCGCGCCGTTGGGGTCGACGAGGCAGAGCCGGCCGTCGCCGGCCGACCATCCGAGGCCGCGCGGGTCGGTGCCCTTGAAGCCGGAGAACCGCCAGCGGGGCTTGCCGGCTGCCGGATCGAGGGCCCACACCACCGCGTCGTCGGCCATCCAGTACAGGTTCCCGTCGGCGTGGAGCAGGCGGGCCCCGGAGGTGTTCTTGGCGTCCGGTGCGGCGGCGGGCAGGGGCGTGCGCCACCGGTCGTGGCCGGTCGCGCTGTCGACCGCGGCGAGCGAGTGCCCCTTGTCCCGGTCCGTCCACAGCGCGTAGCAGGTGCTGCCGTCCGGGCTGACCGCGACCGCCTCGTTGTAGACGGACGACAGCACCGGGCCCGGTGCCGACCAGACCTGGCTGCCGGTCGCCGGGTCGACCCCGGCGGGCGCGCCGTTCTGGTCGGTGAGCAGGACGTACCTGCCGATGGCGGCGACCGCGCCCGGGCCGCCGTTCTTCGTCCAGGCGACCTTGCCGTTCGCGTCCAGGGCCACGGACCGGCCGGGGCTGGCGAAGACCGCGTGGTCCCCGCCCCGCTGCAGCGCGTCGAAGACCAGCGTCTCGGACTCGCCGTAGAACCAGACACCCTGGTGCGACGTCAGGTCGACTGCCCAGACGTCGGTACTGCCACCGGTCGGGACCGCCCCGGCGTGCACCTGCCCGTCGCCGAGCCCGATCAGGTGGACCCGGTTGCCGAGCACGCCGGCCAGACGGAACGCACCCAGCAGGTGCTGCTGGTCGCAGACGGCGGTCCAGCGCACGGTGCCGTCGGCCAGGTCGACGGCGAGCAGGACCAGTCCGCCGGTCTGCATGCCCGGTGCCGGGCTCGGCGCGTTGATCCCGACCGGCGGCCAGACGGTGGCACCCACGTAGAGCACGCCGTTGTCGACCGCGGCGAGCTGTTGCGGCCCGTCGCCGGACGTGAACCCCACGCCGTGGTCGGCGGCCCGCACCGTCCACTTGGTGCTCCCCTGCGCGTCCAGGGCCCGGACGTGCTGGAACGAGACGACCAGCACCAGGCCGCCGGCGGCGAGCACCTGGCGCGGCCCGTCGCCCTGCGCCTGGCTCGGGCTCACCTTCCAGGACAGCACGCCCTCGCGGACGTCCGACCAGGTCGGGCGGGTGGTCGCCGCCGCACCCGGGCCGGTCCCGGCCCCGCTCCGGCCGCTGTCCGGGTGCGCCGCGCTGCGGTCGCTCGCCAGGGTGACGGCGGTCCCGGCCCCGGCCGAAGCCAGCAGGACGCCGCCGAGGCCGAACAGCACCGTGCGCCGACGCGGCATCCGGGCGCGCGGGGCGGGCCGGGCGTCCGTGGCGGACCCTGCGGTCGCCGCGGCGGACTCCGGGGTCGCCGCGGCGGGCTGCGGGAGGGTCAGTCCGTCGCGGGGGGACGGCACGGGCAGCGAGGTCAGGACCGACCGCAGCGCCGCCACGTCACCGGCCACCGCCGGGGGCAGCCAGTTCGCCGACGGGCCGGGGCGGCCGTCCCGGGCCACGAAGTCGATCACCTGACGCGGCGTCGGGCGCTGCTCCGCCTCCTTGGCCAGGCACGAGGCGACCAGCTCGCGCAGGCTCCGCGGTATCGCCTCCAGGTCCGGGGCGGTGTTCACCACCCGGAACAGCACCGCGGCCGACGCTCCGTCACCGAACAGGTGGCGGCCCAGGATCGCGAAGGCCAGGGTGGCGCCGAGCGAGAACACGTCGCTGGCCGCGGTGAGTTCCCGACCGAGCGCCTGCTCGGGCGACATGTACGGGGCCGAGCCGATCACGGCGCCGCCCGCGGTCAGCGCCGTGGCATCGGCCGCCTGCGAGATCCCGAAGTCGATGACGTGCGGGCCGTCCAGGGCGAGGAGCACATTGGCCGGCTTCAGGTCGCGGTGGACCAGGCCGGCGACGTGCACCTCGACCAGTGCCTCGGCCAGCCCGGCGGCCAGGGTCCGCGCCGTCCCCTCGGGCAGCGGGCCGTGCCGCTGCACCGCCTGGTGCAGCGAGGTGCCGACGACGAACGCGGTCGCCATCCACGGCGTCTCGGCGTCCGGGTCGGCGTCGACCACCGGAGCCGTGAACGCACCGGACACCCGCCGCGCGGCCTGCACCTCGCGGCGGAACCGGTCGCGGAAGCCGGGGTCCTGCGACAACCCGGGCCGCACCACCTTGACCGCGACGGTGCGCCCACCGGCCGACCGGCCCAGGTACACCGCCCCCATGCCGCCGGCCCCCAGCCGACCCATCAACGCATAAGGCCCGATCCGTCGCGGATCGTCGACCCCGAGTAACTCCACCCCGTCCCCCTCGTGAGCAGCGGCTCACAGGGTAGTTCCGCCCGACGGTCCGGAACTGACTATCACGCGATCTTCACAGTCGCCTGACCCACTGCGCATGCCGAGGTCACAGCAGATGAACTGAACCACAGTCAATATCCTGTCGGAGTCGGGACAGGTCCGACATCTGCCGTTTTCCGCACCGGCGTGACCGTTTCGCGGCGATTGCGGTCGGGCTTGTCGCGGCTCCGCGCGTCGGCTGCCGGGATCCCGTAGGGTCGGCCAATGGCGAAGTACTTCGATGTGCACCCAGCGTCCCCCCAGCCGCGCACCATCAGCACCGTGGCCGACAGCCTCCGTTCCGGGGCCCTGATCGCGTACCCGACCGACTCCTGTTTCGCCCTGGGCTGCCGGTTGGACAACCACGAGGGGCTGGACCGGATCAGGACGATCCGCCAGCTCGACGAGCGCCACCACTTCACCCTGATGTGCGAGGACTTCGCGCAGCTGGGGCAGTTCGTCCAGCTCGACAACAACGTCTTCCGCGCCGTCAAGGCCGCGACGCCGGGAAGCTACACCTTCATCCTCCCCGCCACCAAAGAAGTCCCGCGCCGCCTGATGCACCCGAAGAAGAAGACGGTCGGCGTCCGGATCCCCGACCACGCCGTCACCCGGGCCCTGCTCGCCGCGCTCGGCGAGCCGCTGCTCTCCAGCACCCTGCTGCTCCCCGGCGAGGACGAGCCGATGACCCAGGGGTGGGAGATCAAGGAGCGGCTCGACCACGCGCTGGACGCCGTGGTGGACTCGGGCGACTGCGGCACGGAGCCCACCACGGTCGTCGACTTCTCCAGCGGCACCGCCGAGATCGTCCGCCACGGGGCCGGGGACCCGACGCGCTTCGAGTGAGGGCCCGGGCCCGCCGGCGGCGGATCGGCCGCCCGCTCAGCCGACCGGGTCCGGGCGGCCCAACTGGGGGGTGCCGGGGCCGTCTGCCGCTGTGGTCAGCCGGGTGAGGGTGAGCTGCAGGTGGCGGACGGCGTCCTCGGCGTCGGTGAGTTCGGCAAGGGTGGGGACCAGGGTGCCGAAGGCCTGGCGCGGGTCGGCGGTCAGGGCCCGCCAGCGCAGGACGGGGGCCAGCACGGTGCTGCCCTGGGCGAGGAACCAGGCCAACTGGCCGTGGGTGCGGGCGATGGCGATGGCCAGGTGGGCGAGGGCCTCGCGCAGGCGCTCCAGGCGTTCGATGACCGGCAGCAGCTCCTGCTCGCCGGCCGCACCGACCGACCGCCCGAGACCGCCGGCGGTCGACCGTGCCAGGGACTCGTCCTCCAGGGACAACAGCCAGTATCCGTCGCGGAGTTGGTCCAGTGCCTCGGCGGCCGGCAGGCCGATCCGGGCGCGCATGCCCGGATCGGGCGGGCCGGGGCGGGGGGACACGGCGTCGAAACCGATCACGGCACACTCCTCCGGGGGCGGACCGGGTTCGGCACTCGGGCACCCCCGGTCCGGAAGGGTGCCCGCGCGGGGCGCTGCTTGGACGCTCTCCGGTCCGCGGCCGTTCCACAGCGTCGGGAACGAAGCGTCGGGAGCGGCAGCGGCCGAACCGGAGCGCGGGCGCGAGCCCCGGCCACCGGGTCGCCCGCCGGTGTGCGCCCGCCCCGTGGCGGGGCCCGCCGTCACACCCCGACCCCCGTGGCGGGGCCCGCCGTCACACCCCGACCCCCGCGCCCAGCCCCGCCAGGCGCTCCAACTGCTCGCGCTGCGCGGGCAGGTCGAGCGCGCCCAGCCGGGCCACGACGTGCCGGGCCCCCGCCGCCGCGTAGCTCTGCAGGGTGGCCGCGACCTCCGCCGGGGTCCCCAGGGCGAAGGCCTGGATCTGCTGCACCTCGTCCAGCGGGAGGCCGTAGTTGGCCCGCGCGTACGCGTCCATCACCTCGCGGGCGGCGGCCCGGCTGCGGTCGATCCGCACATTGACGAACAGGGCGGGCGTGACCGCGTCCGGGTCGCGGTCGGCCTCGGTCGCGGCGGTCCGGACGGCGCTCAGACCGGCGGCGTAGTCGGCGGGGTCGGGCGGGTAGGGCAGCCACCCGTCGTAGTGCCGGCCGGTGCGGGCCAGCGCGGCCGGGGTCGCACCGCCGAGCCAGATCGGCGGGCCGCCGGGGCGGAACGGCGCGGTGGCGGGCGGGAGGGCGTCGAAGGAGTGGAACTCGCCGTGGAAGGAGCTCGCCCCGGTCCACAGCGCCCGCCACAGGCCGACCGTCTCGTCCAGCCGTGCGAACCGTCGCTCCCACGGCACTTGGGACCACGCGTGCAGCGGGCGGCCGAAGCGGCCGGGGAAGCCCGCGCCGACCGCGACCGTCAGTCGGCCGCCGGAGAGCAGGTCCACCGAGGCGAGCGTCTGGGCGACCAGTACCGGGCGGCGCAGGACGGGGAGCAGCGCTCCGGTGCCCAGTCCGATCCGGTCGGTCACCGCGGCGACGGCCGCCAGCATGGTGAGCGGCTCGATCCTCGGGCTGAGCAGGGAGTCGTTGACGAACAGGGAGGCGAAGCCCGACTGCTCCGCCCGACGCGCGAATCCGATCAGGTCCCGGGGGTCGCCGGCGGGCGTCCACTGGGCCTGGCCGGTCGGAAGGAAGACACCGATGTCCATGGCCCCGATCCTGCGCGCCGCGGCAACTGCGCTCAATTCCCCCGGGGGAATGGCCGCTGCGGCGGCACGGGGATTAGAACTGGTGCCGTGGACTTCTCCCAGACCCTGCGCCGGCACCGGTCGAGCCGCCGCCTCAGCCAGCTCGACCTCGCCACCCGCGCCGGCACGACCCAGCGCCACCTGAGCTTCCTCGAATCCGGCCGGTCCGTCCCCGGGCGGGGCGTGGTGGTCCGGCTCGCCGAGTCGCTCGACCTCCCGCTGCGGGACCGCAACGAGCTGCTGCTGGCGGCCGGCTACGCCCCCGTGTACCCGGAGACGCCGCTGGACGCGCCCGAACTGGCGCCGGTCCGGACGGCGATCGACCACATCCTGGCCGGCCACCTCCCCTACCCCGCCCTGGTGGTGGACCGCAGCGGGAACGTGATCGCGGCCAACGAGGCGCTGGACCTGGTCACCGAGGGCGCCGACCCGCGGCTGGTCGGCCCCGGGACCAACGCCTACCGGCTCGCCCTGCATCCGGACGGCCTCGCGCCGCGCATCCTCAACTTCGCCGCCTGGGCCCGGCACATCCTGCAGCGGACCACCCATCTCGGCGAGCTGCACGAGGAGTTGTGCGGCTACGTGCCCGCACTGGAGCCCTCCGAGCAGCACCTCGGCTTCGCCGTGCCGGTGCACCTGCGCAGCTCGCTCGGCGAGCTGCACCTGATGACGACGGTGACGACCTTCGCCACCGCCGTCGACGTCACACTCGCCGAGCTGAAGTTGGAGGCCTTCCTGCCCGCCGACGCGGCGACGGCGGACGCGCTGCTCAGAGACCGGGGAACTGGTAGTCGAGGGTGATCCGCCCGTCCTCGCCCAGCACCACGAACTCGACGCCTCCGCCCACCACGTCGTCCCCGACCGCGGAGACCATCTCCCAGCCGAACTTGACGACGTCGCGCAGCCGGACGGCGTCCTGGCGGGCCCGGAAGGTGAACTCGCCCGGGGCGACGAACTCCTGGTGGGCACGGCCGACCCGGACCGCCAGTTCGTCGTGCCCCCGCGCGGTGAGGACACTCCGGTCGAAGCCGACCCGGGCGGCCGCCTCGCGGATCTCGACGGGCGGCTGGAGCAGGTGCTCGGCGTCCTCGGACCAGAGCCGCTCGATCGCCTCGCGGCGCCGGACCGGGTCCGGCTCGGTCCACACCGCCGCGTAGCGGTCGGCGAGTTGCTGTTCGGTGCTGACGGACATCCGGTGCTCCCAGGAGTGGTCGGTTCGGTACGACCCCCATCCTGCGAGGCCCGCCGACCGTCCACAATTCCCGCCGGGGAATGACGAGTTGCCGCCGGAGCCGGGCGTCCGCCGAACACCCGGGGGCGCGGCCGACCGGCTCAGCCCGCGAAGCGGCCGACCGCGACCACGGCGGCGAGCACGAACAGCAGGGCGTTCATCGGCAGGGACGCGCTCTCGCCGCGCCGCTGGTGGACCCGGGCGGCGACGACCATGACGATCGCCAGACCGGTGGCGGCCAGCGGGGTGAGGACCTCCGCGATCCCGGTGGCCTGCGGCAGCACCAGGCCGAGCGCCCCGAGTATCTCGACCGCGCCGATGCCGCGCAGCGCGCCGTCCGAGTAGTCGGCCACCCACGCCATCCGCGGCTGGGCGCGCAGCTTCTCGGCCGGCTGGAGCGCCTTGGTCAGTCCGGCGGCGAGGTAGAGCGCGGCGAGCAGGCCGGCGACGATCCACAGCACGATGTTCAACGGGGGCTCCGAGGTCGATGGTTACCTTTGGTGAGTTACTGCATGATGGGTGACTGATGCAGGCGCTGCAAAAGGCACACGGGTGTGCCTGACGAACACCGAGGTGACTGATGGGCGACGAGTGCGGCAGTGCGGACGAGACCAGGGCGGTCCGGGAGCTGCTGGACCGGGTGGGCGACAAGTGGAGCCTGCTGGTGATCGGCACCCTGCGGCACGGGCCGCTGCGCTTCGGTGAGCTGCAGCAGCAGGTGGCGGGCATCTCGCAGCGGATGCTCACGCTCACCCTGCGCCACCTGGAGCGGGACGGGCTGGCGACCCGGACCGCGTACGCCGAGGTGCCGCCCCGGGTCGAGTACGAGCTCACCGAACTCGGCCGGACGCTGATCCCGCTGGTGGGGGCGCTGGCCGAGTGGGCCGCCGGCAACCACCGGGTGATCGACGCCAACCGGGCCCGGTTCGACGCCGACCGGGCCCGCTCCGACGCGGCGCGCTGACCGGGGCGCCCCCGAACCGACCGCCTCCGGCTCCCGAGTGGCCGCCCCGGGCAGGATCGGCCCAGCCTGGAAGGGAGGGGCGGGGCCGGGCACCGGAATCGAGGAGCGGTCATGGGCGCGAGCGATGCACGCGAGGACGCAGTGGATGTCCTGGTGGTGGGAGCCGGCCCGGTCGGCCTGACGGCGGCCGCGGAGCTGCGCCGGCACGGCGTCGACTGCCGGATCATCGACCGGCTGCCGGCCGTGCAGCCGTACGCGAAGGCGGTCGGCGTCCAGCCGCGGACCCTGGAGGTCTGGGAGTCCATGGGCCTGGTCCGCGAGGCGCTCGACGCGGCCCTGCCCCTGCTGGGCCAACTGACCTTCGTGAACGGCGCTCCCGGGCCGCAGCTGGAGCTCGGGCTCCCGCCGCACGCACCGTACGGCTTCGCCGCGCTGCCGCAGTACACCACCGAACGCCTGCTGGGCGCGCACCTGGCGGGGTTCGGCACCACCGTCGAGCGCGGGACCGAACTGCTGGAGCTGGAGCAGCTCGACGGACACGTGCGCGTCTCGCTCGCCACTCCGGACGGGCCGGCCGAGCTGTCCGCCCGGTACGTGGTGGGCTGCGACGGCGCGCACAGCCGGGTGCGCCGCGCCGCCGGGATCGGGTTCACCGGCGACGCCTTCCCGGAGCAGTACATGCTCGGCGACGTGGTGGTCGACTGGGACCTGCCCGCGGGCTACGCGATCCGCGCCGAGCACCGCGACGGGGCGGGCGGCACCGACGACGTGCTGGTCTGCGTCCCGCTGCCGGGCCGGGGCCGCTACCGGATGTCGATGCTGGTCCCGCCCGAGCCGGGCACCGCACCCGCCACGGGGGCGAGCGCCGAGCGCGACGAGGTCGCCCACGGGCTGGCAGGTGGCCGCGGCCCCGGGCTGGGCGACATCCAGGCGGTGCTCGACCGGCTCTCCCCGCGTCCGACCACGGCCGCCGACCTGCGCTGGTCCTCGGTCTTCCGGATCAGCCACCGGCTGGCCGACCGGTACCGCGCGGGCCGGGTCTTCCTGGCCGGCGACGCCGCCCACATCCACCCGCCCACCGGCGCGCAGGGCATGAACACCGGCGTCCAGGACGCCTACAACCTGGCGTGGAAACTGGCGCTGGCGGTGCGCGGCCTCGCCGCCGACGGACTGCTCGACAGCTACCACGCGGAACGCCGCCCGGTCGGCGAGGAGGTGGTCGGCCGCACCGTCCGGCACGCCCGCGCCGGTCTGGACAGCGACCCGGACGACCCGACCACGATGCTGCTCCGGGAGGCCCAGCTGCTGGTCGGCTACCGCGGCGGCCCGCTGACCGGCCCGGACGGCCTGAACGGCGCCGGACCGGCGGCCGGCGACCGCGCCCCGGACTGCGCGGGCCTGCGGCGTCCGCTCGCCGGCTTCCCCACCCGCCTGTTCGAGCTGCTCCGCAGTCCCCGTCACACCCTGCTGCTGTACGCGGGTCCGACCGCCCCGGCCGCCGCCCTGCGCGGAGCGGCGTCGGCGGCCCGCACGGCGGCCCACGACCTGCTGGACGTCTACGCCGTGCTCGCGCCGGAGGCGGCGGCCCGCCCGGCCGACCTGCAACTGCCCTGCGTCACCGACCCGGACAACGCGTTCCGCACGACGTACGGGCCGCACGACGGCGAGGCGTTCCTGGTCCGCCCGGACGGCTACCTGGCCGCGCGCCTCCCGACCACCACGCCCACCGCCGTCGCCACCCACCTGCACCGCACGTTCGCGGGGACGGACGGCGCCGACGGCTGACGGAGCGGGTCAGGGCAGGACGAGCTCGTTCTCCACCTTCGCGGCGTCGCCGGGCACCGGGACGGTGTGGCCGGTGCGGACGAAGCCGAGCTTGCGGTAGAACGCCTCGGCCCGCTGGTTGTCCTGGTGCACGAAGAGCCGGACCCGGGAGATCGGCGGCTCGCCGAACCCGCGGGCGAAAGCGGTCGCGGCCTCGAACAGCTCGCGCGCCACCCCGGTGCCGCGCCCCTCGGGGCGGACGAAGACGCCGACCAGGTGCGCCTGGTCCTGCTCCACCGCGCCGCCGAAGACGTCGCCGCTGCCGGTCTGCTCGATCAGGACGCTGACCGAGCCGATCCACCAGCCGTCGGCCTGCTCCGCGATGAACTGGCGGCTGGTCAGCCCGCCCCCGGTGCCGGCCGCGCGCTGCTGCCAGAACTCGTCGGGCCGGGCGGCGGCCTGCTCGTAGGTGTCCAGGAAGGCGATGGCCGCCACCGGGTCCTGCAGCGCGGCCAGCCGCAGCTCCTTGACCTTGGGCCAGTCCTCGGCGGTGACGGGGCGTATGACAGTACTCATACGGATGATCATCGCGGGCGGCGACGCCCCTGGGCAAGCCGTTTCGCCGCCCCTGGGCCCGCTGCCCCGCGAGCGCCGACCCGCTATCCGGCGGACGCCCCGGCCGGGGGCGGCACCTCCTCGGTGGGCGGCAGTTCCTCGGCCGCCCCGGCCGTCGCCGGGTCCACCCCCGCCGGGTCCACCTCCGCCGGACCCACCGTCACCGGCTCCACCGCAGGCTTCTCGTACACCAGCAGCACGGCCAGGACCAGCACCCCCAGTGCCACCACCAGCAGGCCGAACGCCGGCCACCCGGACAGGGCGAGCATCAGCGCTGTCAGCACCCCGTTGAGCACCGCGCAGAGCACCAGCAGGACCCGGACGAACAGCCCCGCCCGGCCGCGGCCGGCGGCAACGGCCACCACCACGGCGCACACCAGCAGGAAGACCGCCAGGCTTCCCTGCCCGGCCCACGAGACCAGCGCGATGCGGGAGCTGGGGATCCCGCCCATGGTCATGTGCTGCCTACTGGCGGCGAACCCGAGCACCAGCCCGACCAGCCCGACCACCACCGCCTCGACCAGCAGCACCACCGACGCGGCGATCAACACGGCTCTGCGCATCCGCTCCACCTCCCGACTGTGAGCCCAGAGGTTACTGACGAGTTGTCTCACGGCTCAAGGGGTAGAACACGGCGAGCACCCGCCGCACAATGACGGGTATGCCGATCACCACCGCCGAGGCGGACAAGATCCTCGCCGACAACTTCGCCCCCTGGGTGCTCGACCTGGGCCTGACCGTCGTGGAGACCGGGGACCGGCACGCGGTGCTGCGCCTGCCCTGGTCGGACCGGCTCGCCCGGGAGGGCGGCGGGCTGAGCGGCCAGGCCATGATGGCGGCGGCGGACACCGCCACCGTGGTGGCCCTGTCCAGCGCGTTGGGCGGCTTCGCGCCGATGACCACGGTCCAGCAGTCGTCCAGCTTCCAGCGCGCGGTGGTCGGGCAGGACGTACTGGTGACTGCCCGGGTGACCAAGCTGGGCCGGCGGCTCGCCTTCGCCGAGATCACCCTGACCGCCGAGGGCGAGGAGGAGCCGGCGGCCCGGGCCACCACGGTCTACGCCCTCGCGGGCTGACGGCGGGTCAGCGCGGCCGACCAACGGCGGATCACCGCCGCGGGCCACGGCGCCCGGTGACCGCCTGACGAAGCCTCAGGTGGCCTGCGGGACGGGTGTGACGGTCTGTCCGTACCCGCAGCGGCCGGATGTGGCGCGGCTCACGCGCCGTGGCGCCATGCTCATGCCCGGGAGGGGTTGAACGGCGCCGGGGCGGGCAGAGCCAAGGGGCCGGCCCGGGGCGGGGTTTCCCCCGGGCCCCGTCCCGATCCCGAGGAGGTCCCATCGTGGATGCCGCACGCCGTTACGCCGTCTCGCTGCCCGGCCAGGTCGGCAGCCACCGGCCCACCACGGTGGTGATCGTGCGCTGGACGCCGCAGACGGCCGCCGGCCGGCCGGTCTACACCGACGAGACCGGGGAGTTCCGGGTCACCATCGACGCGGACGGGGTGGCTGCGCTGCTCGACGCCGACGCCGGCCACCAGCACCAGTGCCTGCACTCCGTCCCGCTGCCGGAGCCCCGGTCGGCGGCCTGACGGGCCGTCACCGCCGGCCACCGGCACCGCAGCTCGCCGACCGCGGGCTCTCAGTGCTGCACGCGCTCGTCGGTGCCCGGGAGCTTGGCCGAGGTGATCGCGATCCGGTTCCAGGTGTTGATGGTGAGGATCACCGCGATCAGCTGGGCCAGCTCCGGCTCCGGGAAGTGCGCGGCCGCCTGCTCGTAGACGTCCTGCGGCACGCCGCCGGTGGCCACCAGGGTGACCGCCTCGGTGAGCGCGAGGGCCGCCCGCTCCCGCGCGTCGAAGAAGTTCGGCGCCTCGCGCCAGAGCGCCACCAGGGCCAGCCGCTCGTCGCTCTCGCCGGCCTTGCGGGCGTCGGCGGTGTGCATGTGCAGGCAGTAGGCGCAGCCGTTCAGCTGGGAGGAGCGGATCTGCACCAGCTCGACCAGGGTCGGGTCGATCCCCTCCCGGGCGGCGGCGTCCAGACCGAGCACGGCCTTGAACACCTTGGGGGCGGTACGGGCGAGGTTGATCCGGGTCGGGTGGGCGGCGTGCTCGGTCGGCTGAGGCGTCGTCATGTGATCAATCTATCCCTCGGACCGACCACGGGTAGGGTGCATTTCCATGGCAGAATCATGGGTCAATTCGGCCCAGCGGGTCGGTCGTGACCTCCATCTCGACCTGCGGCTCGACCTCTCCGCGCCCGGCGGCCGCCGGGCCGCACTGACCCGTGCGCTGCGCGAGGCGGTGCGCGAGGGCCGGCTGGCCCCGGGCACCCGGCTGCCCCCGTACCGCTCGCTGGCCGCCGATCTCGGGCTGGCCCGCAACACGGTCGCCGACGCCTACGCCGAGCTGGTCGCCGAGGGCTGGCTGACCGCCCGCCAGGGCGCCGGCACCCAGGTGGCGGAACGGGCCCGCGCCCGCCGCGGTCCGCAGCCCCGGGCGCCCCGCGCGCTGCCGGTGACCCCGCTCCACAACCTGCGCCCGGGCCGGCCGGACGCCGCCTCCTTCCCGCGCGCCGACTGGGTGGCCGCGGTCCGCCGCTCGGTCACCGCCGCCCCCAACGCGGCCTTCGGGCCCGGCGATCCGCGCGGGCGGGAGGAGCTGCGCCGGGCCCTGGCCGACTACCTGGCCCGGGCCCGCGGGGTGCGCACCGACCCGGAGCGGATCCTGGTCTGCTCCGGCGTCGGTCCCGCGCTGCGCCTGCTCTACGGCGAGGGCGTGCTGCGCGGCCGGCTCGCGGTCGAGGGCTACGGGCTGCCGTTCCACCGCGAGCTGCTGGGCCGGACGGGCGTGCGGACCGACCCGATCGGGGTGGACGAGCACGGCGCCCGCACCGCCGAGCTGTCCGGGCTGCCGCGCGCCCGGGCCGTGCTGCTCACCCCCGCCCACCAGTTCCCGACCGGCGGCGCACTGCACCCCGAGCGGCGGGCCGCGGCGGTGGACTGGGCCCGGCGGACCGGCGGCGTGATCCTGGAGGACGACTACGACGGGGAGTTCCGGCACGACCGCCAGCCGGTGGGCGCGCTGCAGGGACTGGATCCGGACCGGGTGGTGTACCTGGGCTCGGTGAGCAAGAGCCTGTCCCCCGCCGTCCGGCTGGGCTGGCTGGTGCTGCCCGAGGAGCTGGTGGACCCGGTGCTGGCGGCCAAGGGCCGCTGGGAGGCCTACGCCGGCGCGCTGGACCAGCTGGCGCTGGCCGACTTCCTCGACTCGGGCGGGTACGACCGGCACATCCGCCGGATGCGCCAGCGCTACCGGCGCCGGCGGGACCAGCTGGTGGAGCTGCTCGCCGAGCGGGCGCCGCACGTCACGGTGACCGGGGTGGCGGCCGGACTGCACGCGGTGCTGCAGCTGCCGGCCGGGACCGCGGCGGACGCCGTGGCGGTCGCCCGGGCGGCCGGGATCGGGCTGGACGAGCTGGCGGCCTACCGGCACCCGCAGGCGTCCTGGCCGGCCGGGGACGGGCTGGTGGTGGGGTACGCGGCGCCGCCCGACCACGCCTACCCGGCGGCGCTGGCGGCCCTGGTCGAGGTGCTGGCGGCGCAGCCGACCTGAGGGGGCGTCCGGCGGCGGCCGCGCCGCACGCCACGCCGCGCGCCGCGCCGGGTTGCGCGAATGGTCACCGGCGGCCGGGCGGGTGACCCAGAATGGCGCAGCGGGCCGGTCGCGGTCGCGCGGCCGCCCCTGGTGGGCGATCCTCGTCCGTAGTACGGTGCCCTGTCCGCCCCTAGGAGCCCCCGGCCCATGCCCACCCGCCACCACAGGCTGCTGCTCAGCGCCCTGGTCCTGCTGCTCGCCGCCTGCGGGCCGACCCCGCGGACGCACCCCGCGGCCGACGCCTCCCCCGTCCCGGGCAACCCGCAGGGTCCGCAGCTGACGGCCGACCAGCTGGCCGGCCAGCGGGTGGTCTACTCGTACAAGGGGACCACCCCGCCCGAGCCGCTGCTCACCGCGATCCGCACCGGGCGGGCCGCCGGGGTGATCTTCTTCGGGTCGAACACCGCCGATCCGGAGCGGTTCCGGCAGGCCGTCGAAGAGCTCCGCAAGGCGCAGCAGCAGAGTCCGGTGCACCAGCCGCTGCTGCTGATGACGGACCAGGAGGGCGGGCTGGTCCGGCGGCTGCCCGGGGCGCCGCAGCTCTCGGCCCGCGCCATCGGCCAGCAGCCCGATCCGGTGGCGGCCGCGCAGCAGGCCGGGCAGGAGGCCGGGGCGAACCTGGCCGCGGCCGGACTCAACGTCAACCTGGCCCCGGTGCTGGACGTGTACCGGGAACCGGGCAACTTCATCGACAAGCCGCAGCGGTCCTTCGGCCAGGACCCGGCGCTGGTCGCCGCCCTCGGGCAGGCCTTCGTCACCGGGCAGCACACCAGCGGCGTGGCGGGGACCGCCAAGCACTTCCCCGGACTCGGCAGCGCGCCGGCCAAGGCGGACACCGACACCACCCCGGTCACCCTGACGGCGAGCCGGACGGAGCTGGCCGACGTCGACGAGGCGCCGTACTCGGCCGCGTTGGCGGCCGACGTGGACCTGGTGATGGTCTCCTGGGCGGTCTACCCGGCGCTCGACCCCGACCGGCCGGCCGGGTTGTCCGGCACGGTGGTCAACGGCGAGCTGCGGGACCGGCTCGGCTTCCACGGGGTCACCATCACGGACGCGCTGGAGGCGGGCGCGCTGAAGGCCTACGGGGACGCGGGCGACCGGGCGGTGGCCGCCGCGCAGGCCGGGATGGACCTGATCCTCTGCTCCGCGATGGACCCGACCGAGGGCGCCGACGCCACGGCGGCGCTCTCGGACGCCCTGGAATCCGGCCGGTTGGACCGCGCCTCGTTCACCTCGGCGGTGGACCGGATCTCGGCGCTGCGGTCCCGGCTCCGCTAGGCGGCCGCCGGCCGGGCCCGCGCGTCAGCCGTGCACCGTCGGGTCCGGGCCCCCGGCCCCGGGCCGTCGGCCGTGCGCCGCGGACCCGGTCCCGTCCCCGCCGAACCTCTCGCTCGGCGTGAGGCTGGCGGAAAGCCGACGAACCTGCCGGGGGATCAGCCGTTCACGCACGGCGTGCCCCTCGGCTGGGCAGGATGGACCTCATGGACGACGCGACCGAGCCGAGCCCGGGCGACAAGGCTCAGATGTACCTGGAGACCCTGCGGCTGCGGATGGACCCCGAACCGTACCGGGTGCTGGGCGAGATGCTGCAGGAGATCGTCCGCCTGGTCGCCGCCCCGGGCCGGGCCGCCGAGCAGGTCCCCGCGCCGGAGGACGAGCAGTACTACACCGACGAGGTCCGCGACGAACTCATGGTGCTGGTCGCCATCCTGCTCACCGGCCGGATGGACCAGCACATCGTGAACGTCGGCAACGGCTTCATCACCGTGGTGGACAGCGACGCGCTCGCCGACGAGTCGCGGATGGCCCACCTGCGCGACCAGGCGGCCGAGCGCCGCCGGGCCAGCAACGAGCAGGAGGACGTGCTGCGCGGCATCGAGGAGGCCACCCGGCAGTGCGACGAGGCGTAGCGGCGCAGGCCCGCGCAGTTCACTGCGCGTCACCGCTCCGGGCGCACCACCCCGCGCCCAGCAGCGCGCGACGGCGTGCGGGGCGCACTCCCCCGCGCCCGCTCCTGGGGCCACGCTCGCCTCATCTGTCGCACCCTCACCTGAAGTTGATGGTGCGTCACATCTGTTTCACAGCTCGGAAACGGCTGTGCCCAACGTGGTCATTTCTGGCCGGAACAGGACTACTCTCTGCCAGCATCGGAGCGGCACTCGGCCGTTCCTGAGCGGTGAGCACCAGGGGGTGGAATGAGCCTGCTGGGCGGGGCGGTGCCGTTCGCGCAGGCGTTGGGCGAGCCGGATCGGGAGCGCCTGTACGGGCTCGGCGTAGTGCGCGAATTCGAGCCGCAGCAGCAGCTGTTGGCGCAGGGGGACCGCAGCACCCACGTGCTGGTCGTGCTGCGCGGCTGGTCCGTGGTCTCGGTCGCGGTGGACCGGGGGGCCACCCGGCTGATTCTGGCCTTGCGCGGGCCCGGCGAACTGCTGGGCGAACTGGCCGCCCTGGACCTGCGGCCGCGCAGCGCCACGGTGCACGCGTTGGGGCCGGTGCGGGTCCGGGTGATCCAGGCCGAGGCGTTCCGGCGGTTCCTGGCCGGCAGTCCGCAGGCCACCCAGCACGTGCTCACCCAGCTCACCGGTCGGCTGCGGGACGCCGACGTCGAGCGCTCGGCCCTCGCCTCGCTCACCGTGCTCCAGCGACTGGCGGGCCGGCTGGCCGAGTTGAGCGCGGTCGCGGGGCAGCCGGTGGTGCGACTGGCGCAGGACGAGCTGGCCGCCTCGGTGGGGGCCACCCGCGAGGCGGTGGCCAAGGCGCTGCGACTGCTGCGCGAACAGCGGGTGGTGCGCACCGGGAACCGGCAGGTCGAGATCCTCGACGCCGAGTTGCTCGCGCTGCTGGCCCAGGGGCAGGACGGCCGGCGGCGCCCGGACCGGGGCCGGATGTAAATCGTCACAGACAACCGGACCGGCGGGGGCCAATGCTGGCCGCACAGCCGCCGGCCGGCGGGAGCAGCACAGGTAGGGGGTGTACGTGCACCAGGAAGCAGCCGACGCGGTCTACGAGTTGGTGATCAGCGTGGACGTCCGGCGGTCCAGCGGGTACGACGACAAGGGCAAGGCCCGGATGCGCGAGCAGTTGTACGCCGTGCTCGGCCGGGCGTTCCAGGACGCGGGGGTGCCGGGCGCCGCGCTGCACCGGGAGGACCGCGGCGACGGCGTGCTGGCGGTGGTGCGCGGCACGGTGGCACCCGTGCGGCTGGTCGGTCTCTGGCTGACCGAGGTGCACGAGGGGCTGCGGCTGGCCAACGCGCCGCTGCGCGAGCCGTTGGGCCTGCGGATCGGGATGCACGTCGGGCCGGTCACCCACGACCCGGCCGGGGTCAGCGGCGCGGCCGTGGACCTGGCCTGCCGGCTGGCCGACGCGCAGCCGGCCCGCGAACTGCTCGACCGCGAGCGGGCCGACCTGGTGGTGGTCGCCTCGGACCGACTGTTCCACGAAGTGATCAGCCACGGTGGGCGGTTCGTCGACCCGGACCGGTACGCGCGCGGCCTGGTCCGGGTGAAGGAAACCGAGACGGTGGCCTGGTTCCTGCTGCCGGGACGCCCGCGCCCGGAGCCGGCGGGCCCCGCCGCCGCACCGCCGCCCGATCCGGACGCCGGCCCGGACGCCGGCCCCGGGGCCGGGGCCGACGCCGCAGCGGATCCCGGGCCCGGCATCCGGGTCGGGGGCGACTTCTCGGTGCACGAGAACAACACCTACCGGGGACCGGTGCACATCGGCAGGAGGGGCGACCGTGCCTGACCAACCACCCGCCGAGCCGCAGCCCGCCGCCGGGGCCCCCGCACCCGCGCCCGCGCCCGCGCCCGCGCCTGCACCCGCACCCGAAGCCGCGCCCGAAGCCGCCCACGACGCCGAGCGCCCCGCCGAGGCCGCTCCGGCCGCGCCCGCCGCGCCGGAGCAGCCCGCCCCCGCCGAGCC
>NZ_JBHYKG010000049.1:0-36348 GCF_042741245.1 Kitasatospora sp. NPDC058965 | reverse complement strand
GGGGGGCGGGGGGGTGTTTGTGGCGGCGGGGCGGGGGGGCCCGCCGGCGGGGCGGGGCGGGCGGCGCCCCCCGCCGCGGTGCGACAGGCCGGTCAGGGGTTCGGGTTGTAGGTGGCCGAGTTCCAGATCGGGCTGTTGGCGGTGTTGTAGATGACGAAGTTGCAGTCGTCCTGGACCACGGCCCGGGCCCCGTTGTTCCCGGGGGTGACGGAGCTCCACAGGGCGTTGGCGGAGCTGCCCGGGGTCGGGTAGGCGGGGTTGCCGCTGGCGTCGGTCTGCGGCTTGTAGACGACCAGGTTGCCGTCGGTCTGCATGGTGGCCCAGGCGCCCGGGTTGCCCCAGGTGCCGGTGTTCCAGATCGGCTGGCCGGTCTTCAGGGTGTAGAGGACCAGGTTGCCGTCGCCCTGCATGACCAGGCGGGTGTTGGCCGAGAAGACGGTGTCGCCCGGGTGCAGCACGGTGCCGCCGGTCAGGGTGGGGTTGATCTTGACGGTGACCATGCCCTGGTAGGCGGCGCCGGCCAGCTTGGGGTCGCCGTTGACGGCCGCGGTGCCCTGGTAGGCGAAGATCTGGCGCGAGCTGCTGACCGCGTACAGGTCCGGGTTGCCGTCACCGTTGGTGTCACCCGGGGTGGTCACCGTCGGGTAGGCGGCGGCGTTGAGGCCGACGTTCAGGATGTGCTGGCCGGTCGGGAACGCCGTGGCGAAGTTCCAGTTCTGCGGGTTGCTGTTGTTGCAGGTGTAGATCTGCAGGCTGACCGTGGAGTCGGTGGTGCCCTGCGGGTCGTCCAGGCACAGGCCCGAGGCCGGGTTCTTCAGCGCGCCGGTGGGGCTGGCCACCCACTGCTGGGAGGCGCTGCCGTTGCACCACCACAGCTGCACCTTGGTGCCGGGGGTGGTGCCGCCGTTGCTGACGTCCAGGCACTTGCCGACCATGTGCAGGGTGTTGTCGTTGCCGTAGGTCAGGGTCTGGGCCGCGGTCTGGTTGCAGGTCCACATCCGGACCAGGGCGCCGTCGGTCGCGCCGCCGCCGTCGTCGGCGCAGTAGCTCTGGCCGTTGGCGGTGATCGCGGAGACCAGCGAGGCGCCGGCCGGCGGGGTCAGCAGCGAGGTCGGCGAGTAGCTGCCGAACGCGTTGACGGCGAAGGAGAGCGGGTAGTCGTGGACCGCACCGGTGGTGTTGTCACGGACCCAGAGCACCGGGTTGCCGCCGGCCATGTCGGTGTAGCTGTGGGCCGGCACGCTGCCGTTGGCGGGCACGTTGATCGTGGTGGAGGTGCCGCCGACCCGGCCGACGCCGACCAGGGTGGTCTTGGACCAGTCGCCGGTGCCCAGCGGGTAGGCGAAGGACAGGTGGCCCTTGGCCGGGTTGAAGCCGCTGATGTAGTACCAGAGCTGGTTGTTCTCGACGGTGATCAGGTCGGGCGACTGCGCCACGAACTGGCCCGGGTTCGCGGCCTGGTTGGCCGCGGTGGACAGGGTTCCGGGGCTGATCATCTGCTGGACCTTGGTCCAGTCCGCCGGGTAGTTGGTGCAGTCCGCGGTGCCGTTGACCTGGCAGCCCGGCCTGCTGGTCACCAGGCTGACGCCCTGGGTCAGGCTGAAGTGGCCGGGGGTGCCGGCCGGCGTGGCGGTGGAGTCGTTCGCGTAGGTGTAGAACTGCTTGCTGTTCTTGTTGTACGCGTACAGGTCGTCCATGCCGGACTGGGTCAGGCTGCCGCCGTGCGCGATCAGGTAGTTGTTCCAGCCGGTGCCGTCCGGGCTGCCCGCCGAGGTCGAGACGACCTGCTGCGGGGCGTTCTGGTCCTTGTTGCCGGGCAGCAGGACCAGGTCGCCGGTGAGGGCGTTCGCGGTGAGCAGGTCGGGGGTGCCGTCGCCGTCCACGTCACCGGTGGCCACCTTGGCCGCCGGGTTCCACGGCGCGTAGAAGCTGTAGGTCTGGATGGTGGCCGCGGAGTTGCCGACGTTGTCGTAGGCGGAGATGTTCAGCGTGTGGGTGCCCCACTGGTTGGTGGGGATCGGCACGTTGATGGTCGCGGTGACGCTGCCGTCGGCGTTGTTCGTGAAGCTGGTGACGGTCTGCGCGCCGCTGACCGGGATGTTGCCGTCCAGGGCGTACTTGACCCCGGCGACGCCGCTGGCCCGGCAGGGCGAGGCGGCGCGGGTGCAGGCCCAGGTGGGGACGGGGTCCTTGGCGGTGACCTGCAGGCTCAGGGTGTCACCGGCGTGGCCGGTGGGGGTCTTGCCGCTGCCGAGCGCCGGGAAGGCGGTGCTGGGGTTGACGGTCAGCGTCGGCGGGGTGGCGTCCACCGTGAAGCGGCAGGGGGAGGTGTGGGGGCCGTCCATGTAGCCGTCGTTGGCCCACTCCGACCACTCGTAGGTGTGGCCGTCGGCGAAGCTGACGGGGGAGGGGCTGGAGACGCCGCCCCAGTTGCCCACCGTCGGGCTGGTGGTGTAGCCGTCGACGTACGGGTTGCCGTGACCGTCGTCGGCCGAGTCGTCCTGCAGGTAGGTGCCCGCGTGCAGGTTGACGCCGGGCATGGCGGTGCTCAGGCGGCTGTTGAGGGTCACGCCGGAGACGGTGGCGCCGAGCCAGCCCCCGCAGCTGCCCTGGCTGAGCGAGATCATGTCCGGGGTGTTCGGCGCGATCTCGTACTCGGTGTACAGCTGCGGGTTGGTGCTGAAGCGCATGAACCCGTAGTTGGTCGCGTACTTGTTCTCCTGGCCGTAGATCCCGAAGGTCAGGTTGTTGTAGCCGCGGTACTGGCTCATCACGCCGGCGACGTCGAAGGTGACGTACTGGGTGCCGCAGCCGGAGTAGGCGCTCTTGACGGTGGTCTGGCCGATGTCCTGCACCGTGCCCGGCTGGGTGTTCCAGTTGGTGCCGTTGCCGATGCCGCCGGTCACCCGCAGGCCGATGCCCCAGGTGTTGCTGCAGCCGTGGTCGGCGCCGTAGGTCTCAGCCAGCGTCATGGTCGACTTGGTGATGATCATGCTGCTGTTGAAGAAGCTGGTGTCCATCTCGTAGAACGAGCGGTACAGGCCGAAGCAGGTGTCCCACTGCTGGTAGCCGACGCCCTCGCCGTTCTCCTGGGCGTTGTCGTAGAGCGACTGGCCGGAGCAGCCCTCCTTGACCTCCAGGTAGTGGTTGGTCCCGCCGCCCGACGCGACCGCCGGGTCGAGGTAGAGCGGGTAGGTGGCGCCGGCCAGCTGGGCCGGATCCGGGACCAGGGTGATCGAGGAGCTGTCGGCCTTGACGTCCAGCTTGGAGATGTGCGAGCCGTGCGCCGGGCCGTCCTTGCCGGTGACCGTGGCGCCGACCGGGTCGACGCTGCTGGGAGCCGCGGCGGCGCTCGGGGCGGTGCTCGGGGCGGCGGCGCGGTCCTGGGCGGCACCGTCCGCGGCGGCGGCCGCCGCGCGGACCGGGGCGGCCGGGGCGCTCGGGGTGCCCGGGGTGCCGGGTGCGGTGGTGGCGGGTGCGGTGGCGGAGTCCCACATGGCCGGGGCCGGGGCGTGGAAGGCCACGGTGCCGTCGGCGGCCTTCATGGTGAGGTTGCCGTCGGCGTCGGCGCTGGTGGTGAGGCCGTTGCTGCGGGTGGCCAGCTTGAGGGTCTTGAGCTGGGGGTTGGCGGCGGCCTGGGCGTTCTTGACCACGAGGACCTCGTGGAAGTCGCCCTGCTCGTTGACGGTGGCCTGCAGGTCCACGTCCGGGAGGACGTTGGTGTAGGTCGCGGTGTTGCCGTTGACGGTCGGCTTGGGCAGCGCGAACGGCAGGGCCATCGAGAACTGGTGGCCGGCCTTGTCCTTGAAGGCGGCCAGCGGGGCGGTGCCGCCGCCGGAGAGGGTGACCCCGGAGGGGGTGGCGGCGGGGGAGAAGGTCCCGTCGGCGTTCTTGGTCAGCGTCGCGTCGGTCTTGGTCCACTGGCCGTTCTTCTGGACCCGGACCGGCTGGACGTTCTGGGTCCGGCCGAAGGTGCCGTCGGGGTTGGCCACCGTGAGCGAGGTCTCGGTGGTCAGCGCGTCGACCGTGACCGGCTTGCCGGTCTTCTTGGCCTGGGCGCGGGCCAGGTCCGTCGGCGAGCTCGGCGCGGCAGCGGCGCCGGCGGGCTGGGTCGGCGCGGCGGTGTTGTCCGCGAAGGCGGGGCCGGGCACGACGGCGAGCGCCGTGCCGACCGCGGCTATGAGGGTCACGGCGCGCGGCAGGCGGCGCTTGGCGGCCCGACCGGTGGCACCGTGGGGTGCCGTGAGTCTCGGGTGACTGGTCAAGAGGAAGCAGATCCTTAGCGAGGGAACCTGGTCAGGACATGGCCCGGGTCTCTTCTGAGATTCCGTTGTGAATCCCTGTGCCGGTTCGCCAGGTGGCCATGAGTGATCCCGGCGGGTGGTGTGACAGGAGTGAAGAGACGTGATCGACCGAAGGCTATTGGGTCGTCAGATTCGCTCGCAAACCTGTTCCCATTGTGCGTGTTCCGTGCTAAGTCGGGCTTGTGACGGTATATCGGCGTGTGACGGACCGTAGGTCCCGCCGTCACCACGCCGGGCTCGCCACGAAGTGGTTGTCGAACTCCTCCTGCGTCCGGAGCAGCTCCTGCGGCGTGGCGAGCCCGCGCTGGAGCCGGTCGACCAGGCGGAAGTACCCGAACCGGTCCGCGCCCGGCATCAGGAAGAGCAGGTCGACGCCGCGGGTCTGCGGTGTGCGGAAGGCGTGCACGGCGTGCGGCGGGACGACCAGGAAGTCGCCCGACCGGACGGTGGTGATCGTCTCGCCGACCAGCACCTCCAGCTCGCCCTCGATCACGAAGAACATCTCCGCGGCCTTGCGGTGGTAGTGCGGCGTCGCGCCCTGGGTGTCCCTGGCCAGCCGGCTGCGGACGGCACTCACCGCACCGCCGCAGTCCGCGCCGTCGACCAGCAGCTGCATCGAGCCCTGCGGCCCGCTCAGCACCTCCGCGGTCGCCCCGCGCGCCAGGAACGGTCGGGCCGAACTCGGATCGATCGCGGTCATGGCCGGCCTCCTGCCGTAGCGGGCCCCGCCGTTCGGGACCCTCACGGAGCTGACCCGCGCGGGCCGGGGAACGTGACAGGGATGCCGGAAGCGGTGGCACGGACTCGCTGCGTTCGGCCTCGCCGACCTCGTCGGCTTCCAGTGCACCCCGTGCGGGACCTGGGCCCATATCCTGAGAGGGGACAGGAAGGAGCCGTTGATGAGCGTCGATGCGGTCATGCACACCGAGTTCCCCGCCGGGTACGTGGTCTTCTTCGGAGTCGATGGGAAGGTGGTCATGACCCCGCAGAGCGAAGAGCACTCCAGCACCATCAAGTCGATGCAGTACGACACGATCCTGTCGCTCGGGCGTCATGCGAAGACTGTCTCCGACGTCTACATCGACTTCCCGGCGGACGAGAACTCGGCCCCTGATCTCGCGATCCTGCGGGAGGACGCGCAGCGGCAGGGCAAGCGCTACGGCTTCGAGGACGTGCTGCTGATCGCCGAGGTGGTCTCGGTCTCCTCCGCGCGCAAGGACTACGACGACTGCACCGCGAAGTACGGCCGCTACGGCATCCCGGTCTACGTGGTGGTGGACCCGTACGCCGCAGAGGTCGTCGTCCACACCCGGCCCACCGGCTCCGGCTACATCGCGGCGCACACCCACACGTACGGCTCGGGCAAGCTGCCCATCGAGCTGGCCGACGGACGCACCTACACGCTCGACCTGGACGAGCTTCCCCGGCCCGAGGCGGACACCCGCTGACGGCATCAGCCCGGTCGGCGCGCGGCGCCGGGCCGGGACCTCGCCGGGCAGGACGTCGATCAGGTGGTCGGCGCAGTTGACGGTGTGTGCTGTGACGATCGTTCGGGCGAAGGGGACGGCTCGTCCCTGGTGAGCCGGAACGTGCCGCAGGCGCGTCCCGTTGCCTGTGTGAGCGAGGATGGAGGCATGCCGAACCGTCTCGCTGATGCGACCTCGCCGTACCTGCTGCAGCACGCCGAGAACCCCGTCGACTGGTGGGAGTGGACCCCCGAGGCGTTCGCCGAGGCCGAGCGGCGCGGGGTGCCCGTGTTGCTGAGCGTCGGGTACGCGGCCTGCCACTGGTGCCAGTGAACTCGTCAACCGAGTAGCCCGTGCCTATCGCGTCCGTCTGAGACGTGGGGCGACACACCCAGGAGATAGTCGGCCACCTGGAGGTGGACATGCTGAGCCCAGGAGTCCCAGCGCCGGGCCCGGCTGCACCCCTGGGAAGATGATCGGCCTGCTCCCCCTTCCTGGCGCTCAGGCCCACTGTCGCACGCAACACCTCTGCCGCCGGTTGCTGTGCGGAGGGGCCCGGTCTCGCCGGATAGCTGGAAGTCCGAGGCAGATGTCGGGCATCTCCGCCGCGGGAAGAGCGAAACTCGTGCCCCGAGCTTCCGGCGTCTGAGAGTATTGCCCTAGCTACGCCGACGCGCCGCTGGGCGGTATGCGCCGGACAGGGTGTGACCGAACGGAGCCCAGATGTCGTTGGAGAGGTTCTCGCTGGAGAACTATCGCTGCTTCAGAGAGAAGCAGGAGGTGGAACTCGGCAAGATTACCATCGTGCTGGGTCGGAATAATTCCGGCAAGAGCGCCGTCGTGCGAGCACTCCCGCTTCTGTCCATCGGTATCCGCGGTGAATCGCCGAACCCTCTGGACCTGGACCTCCTCCAGGGCTTCACTCCATCGTTCGCCGACCTGATCCACGGCTCTTCACCCCATGGGCACATTCGCCTGGGTGTATCGATCGGCATTGAGGATGGCGAGGCTGTCAGTGCTGCCGTCGAGGTCCAGAACATCGCCAACCAGGGAATGCAGTTGGTTTCCTCGTTGGAGATCTCCTGCGGCTCGGCGATGACGAACCTGTCCTGGATTCCCGGCATCGATGCCTATTCTCCTGAGAAGCGCGCGTATCTTGTCGACGGCCATGAGGGTAAAATCGGTTTTCGCGGACTGCTGCCCGATCCGGTCGACTGGCCGGACTCCGTCGGCGGTGTCCGCGGAGTTACCGAGATAATTCGGGAAGGCTTTGACGAGATCCGGTATCTGGGGCCGTTTAGGAAGACCCCGGAGCGCTTCTTTCGGTCTCTGGCCAGAACCCTGGGCAGCGTAGGCTATCGAGGGGAGAGGGCTCTCGGCATGCTCGCTGCGGATGAGATGTACGGGCGTGGTTTGATCGGCCGTGAGGTGAATACTCTGCTGGAAAGCGTCCTGCCCGGTTGGCACCTCGAAATCACCGACGTCGGCTCTGGGATGTACGTCCCCAAGCTGCGTTCCGTGCGCGATCCCGATCTCGTTGTCCACATCGATGACGTCGGAACCGGTGTGGTCCAGGCCCTGCCGATTGTGATTCAGCGGGCTGCAGACCGCGTGGAGCCGCCCGCTGGACCTGTGATCGAGATCGTGGAGGAGCCCGAACTCCATCTCCATCCTTCGGCGCACGCCGCGATCGCCGATCTCTATGTTGACGCCGTACAGGAGTCGCGGGTGCGCTTCCTGGTAGAGACGCACAGCGAGAACTTCCTCCTCAGGCTGCGCCGGCGGGTCGCGGAGCGGAAGCTGGCGCCGGGGGACGTGAAGATCTACTTCGTTGAGCAGGTTGAGGGGGCCGCCACCCTGCGGAGGATCGAGGTGGACGCCCTCGGCAACCTCGACTACTGGCCGCGGGGGGTTTTCGCGGAGGACTTCGAGGAGGTGCGCGCTCTCGCGGACGCGCAGGCGAATCGGATCGACGATGCGCGTTGAGATTCCCGTCGAGCTACTGAAGGACCGTCAGGGCGACGAGAATGCAGAGCTCGTATTGAAGCTGATCGCGTTCTTTAGGGAGGCGCGGCACGAGTGGGCGATCTCCCCGCGGGATTTGGACGCTGTCCATGCGTTCCTGGAACGTCACCTCCCGGTCCTGGCACAGAGCTACCTGCTGCTCGCACAGAAGGCGAGCATGGCGCAGGCATGGGTGCCGCACGGCGGGACCACGGGCGTTGTCAGGGTGGCCGGCGAGACGCTGGCAGCGGACATCCGCGACCTGGAGCGGCCGGCTGTGCTGGTCGTGGAGAACGCGACCTACGATTGGCAGATGATTGAGGCGCTCGCGCGCCTGCTGGGCTGTGAGGACGTCATCGACGCCAAGGAGGGCAGCCGGCTCGGCGTGTACAACGGAGGCGGCAAGGACGGCGCGACCCGACACGCCGTCGACCAGGCCGCGCAGTTCTCCCGCACCAAGCGTGTGGTCCTCGTCATCGACAGCGACAGTTTTCACCCCACGGACCGGACCGGCAATCACGAGAAGGCCGAAGCTGCGGCCCGCGAAGGCGTGAGTGTGCACGTCCTCAGCTTCCGGGAGATGGAGAACTACATTCCCAACCGGGTCCTGGCCCGGCAGCCGAAGAAGACCGTCGCGATGTCCTCCATGGCCAAGCGCCTGGAGTCCCTCAAGACCTTCTCGCCCGAGCAACGAGCCCACTTCGACATGAAGCACGGATTCAAGGGGAAGCCGCAGAAGGGTGCCGACCAGAAGGGGCGCCACTCCAAGAAGCCGGGGACCACCTACTTCATCCCGCCGCGCCACGGCGATCTGTACGACGAAGTGGCGGTGCAGGATCTCATCAACCTCCAGGAGGGATTCGGAACGGACTTGCCCGGCCTGTTCCTGCAAGAGGTGAGGCGCGGCGGCATATCGGAGCGGGACCTGGACAGCTTGGGCCCCGGAGCGAAACAGGAATTGCGATCGATGTTCGAAACGATTCGGGGCGTGATCTGAGAATGGGAGACATCGAGGTGGTCAAGGATATCTCCGTGGTACCGGAGGTCCATTTCCTGGAGCAGGTCCTGGAGCGGATCGCGCAGGGCGAGCTGCGGGTGCCGAAGTTCCAGCGCCCGTTCCTGTGGCGCCCCGAGCAGATGCTCCAGCTATTCGACAGCATGGAGCGCGGCTACCCGATGGGCAGCCTGCTCATCTGGGAGACCACCATGCCGCTCGAAAGCCTCGACACCATCGGCGGGCTCAGGATTCCGCCGGCGCCGGAAGGGGCGAAGGTCGCCTACGTCCTGGACGGCCACCAGCGACTCTCGACGCTCTTCGGCGTCCTCCACCGCTCAGCCGACGCCCCGCGGTCCGCGCGCCAGGAGGACTGGATGTGGTGGGTCTACCGGCCGCTTATCCGGTCGGAACACGACGGCGTGCGCTACCGCCACCAGAAGAGTGGCGAGCCGGTGCCCAGCCACTTCCTGCCCATGCGGTCCGTACTGGGGACCCTGGACTTTCTCGAATACGCACGGACGCTGTCCGACGCCTCCCACTCCCGCGAGGAGGCCGACCGCCTCACCAAGGAGAGTGAGCGCATTGCGAAGCGGGTGAAGAACTACAAGGTCTCCGTGGTGCGTATGGAGGGCGGCACTCTCCAGCAGGCCATCGAGGTCTTCTCCAGGATCAACAGCAGCGGTCAGAAGATGCGTCCCGACCAGATGGTCTCCGCACTGACCTACGGGACCATCGGCTCGGAGACGCTCAGCGACAGGATGGAGGAGATCAAGGGGCGGATCGCCGCTTCGGGCTTCGGCGAGATCCCGATTATGACGATCTTCCAGACCGTCCTCGCGCTGTCTGGCGAGGAGGACGTATATGGGGACACATCCTGGGAGACGATGGCCCGCAAGGTCCAGGGTCAGCTCACAACTGCGGTAGAGGCCACCGACCTGATCCTCCAGCAGGTGGTCGAGTTCCTGCGGGAAGAGGTCCGGGTCCCGCTGGCTCGCCTGGTTCCCTACAACATCCAGATCATGCTGCTCGCCGTCTTCTTCCACTTCTCCGACAAGGTCGAAGCGGAGCAGCGGGTCAAGCTCCGGCACTGGTTCTGGACCACGTCCCTGGCGGGCACCTTTGCCGGGTCCACCACCACCCAGGTCCGGAAATTCATCACTGAGATGAAGGCCTTCGCCCAGGGCAAGGGCGGGCTCAGCTACTCCGCTGAGCGGGCCCGTTCCTTCCCTGAACGCTTCGACTTGCGCAGCGCGCGCGTGCGCGCCTACCTCCTCTGGGACCTACAGACGTTTCCGGACCGGAAGAACCTCGATGGCGGCACCGCCAACGTGCTGGAACAGTTGGCGACGGCGCACAGCGAGACATATCGACACGTCATCACCCAGAGCGGGGTCCCCGGGGCCTCCAGTCCCGCCAACCGGATCGTCATGACGACGCCGCCGGGCGTGTCGATCCGGCAGGCGCTCATCAGGCTCGCGGAGGCCGGGCGGACCGACATCCTGGACTCCCACGGAGTCAGCCTCGCGTCCATCGAGCATCTCAAGGCCGACGAGTTCACCGATTTCATCCTCGCCCGGCAGCACGAACTAGCCGCGCGGGAGCGGCAGTTCATCGAGAGCCTGGGTATCAAGTCGGCCGACAAGGAGGTTGGCGAGACCGACATCGACACTGAGTGAGGGGCAGCGAGTCCAGGCTTGTACAGCCTTGAAGGCACAATGCGGCTTTCTCGCCCTGGAGTGGCAGTCGGTATGGCGATCACCACCTCCTGAGCCCTGCCTGAACCGAAATGGCCGTGCGGGATGCCGCTGCACCGTTCCGCGCGGCAAGGATCATCACACGAGCTTCTATGCAGGAGGATGGCCCGCAGCTGACCCGTACTCTGACGGGATGTCGGCGTGTTGGAGGGGCCATCCTCGCCTAGGAGCGGTCGGCTGGGATACTGCTGGAATGGTGAATCGACTGGTGCACGCCCAGTCGCCGTATCTCCAGCAGCACGCCACCAATCCTGTGGACTGGTGGGAGTGGGGAGAGGAGGCGATGTCAGAAGCAGCAAGGCGGGACGTACCCATCCTCCTCTCGGTAGGGTACGCATCCTGCCATTGGTTACCGCTTCTGACGATAAATCAACTGGTGTCACGTGATGGCGCACGAGTCCTTCGAGGACGACGGGGTGGCCGCGTACCTCAATGAGCACTTCGTGGCCGTGAAGGTGGACCGGGAGGAGCGGCCGGACGTCGATGCGGTGTACATGGAGGCGGTGCAGGCGGCGACCGGGCAGGGCGGGTGGCCGATGACCGTGTTCCTGACGCCGCAGAAGGAGCCGTTCTACTTCGGGACCTACTTCCCGCCCGAGCCGCGGCACGGGATGCCGGGGTTCCAGCAGGTGCTGGAGGGGGTCGAGGCGGCCTGGCGGGAGCGGCGGGACGAGGTGGCCGAGGTCGCCGGGCACATCAGGTCGGAGCTGGCGGAGCGGGCCCGGGTGTACGGGGCCGGGGCGGGCGTGCCGGCGCCGGGGGAGCGGGAGCTGCACCAGGCGCTGGTCGGGCTGAGCCGCAGCTTCGACCCGGCCCGCGGCGGGTTCGGGGCCGCGCCCAAGTTCCCGCCGTCGATGGTGCTGGAGTTCCTGCTGCGCCACCACGCGCGGACCGGCTCGGAGCCCGCCCTGGAACAGGCGCGGCGCACCGCCGAGGCGATGGCGCGCGGCGGGATCTACGACCAGCTGGGCGGCGGCTTCGCGCGCTACTCGGTGGACGCGGACTGGGTGGTGCCGCACTTCGAGAAGATGCTCTACGACAACGCGCTGCTGGCCCGGGTCTACCTGCACCTGTGGCGGGCCACGGGGGACGGCGCGGCCCGCCGGGTGGCGGAGCAGACCGCGGACTTCATGGTGCGGGAACTGACCACCGAGGAGGGCGGGTTCGCCTCCGCGCTGGATGCGGACAGCATCGAGGAGGAGAGCGGCAGGAGCAAGGAGGGCGCCTACTACGTCTGGACGCCGACCGAGCTGCGGGCGGTCCTCGGCGAGGACGACGGCGCGCTGGCGGTCGAGCTGTTCGCGGTGACCGAGGAGGGCACCTTCGAGGAGGGGCGCTCGGTGCTCCAGCTGCCGCGCGACCCGGACGACGCGGAGGCCTACCGGCGGATCCGGGCCGGCCTGCTGGGCGCGCGCACCGAGCGCCCGGCGCCCGCCCGCGACGACAAGGTGGTGGCCGCCTGGAACGGGCTGGCGATCGCCGCGCTGGCCGAGTGCGGCGCGCTGCTGGACCGTCCGGACCTGGTCGAGGCGGCCGAGCGGGCCGCCGACCTGCTGCTCTCGGTGCACCTGACCGCCGACGGCCGGCTGCTGCGCACCTCGCGGCACGGCCGGGCCGGGGCGAACGCGGGTGTGCTGGAGGACTACGCGGACACCGCCGAGGGCTTCCTCGCGCTGTACGCGGTGACCGGCGAGTCGGAGTGGCTGGCGCTGGCCGGCGGACTGCTGGACGCGGTGCTGCGGCACTTCCTCGACGAGGAGTCAGGGAGCCTGTACGACACGGCCGACGACGCCGAGGAGCTGATCCGCCGCCCGCAGGACCCGACCGACAACGCGACCCCCTCCGGCTGGACCGCCGCCGCCCAGGCGCTGCTCACGTACGCGGCGTACACCGGATCCGAGCGCCACCGCACCGCCGCCGAGCGGGCGTTGGGCGTGGTCGGCGCGCTGGCCGGCCAGGCGCCGCGGTTCATCGGCTGGGGCCTGGCCGCCGGCGAGGCGCTGCTGGACGGGCCGCGTGAGGTTGCCGTGGTCGGCCCGGCGGGGGACGCGCGGACGGTTGCGCTGCACCGCACCGCGCTGCTGGGCACCGCGCCGGGCGCGGTGGTGGCCGTGGGCGAGGAGGGGTCGGAGGTGCCCCTGCTCGCGGGCCGGACCGCGCGGGACGGCGCACCGGCGGCGTACGTCTGCCACCACTTCGTCTGCCAGGCGCCGACCACGGACCGGGCGGACCTCGCGGAGCAGCTCGGCGCGCGGGTCGAGTAGCGGGAAAACCGGGTGCGACCGGGCCACGGGATGGCGCACGATCGGTGGATGACGTGGACCCTCTCCGAGTCGGTGGCCGAGTTCCAGCAGCACGCCGGCCCGTTCCTGCGGGGCCGGCCGGTGGAGAACACGGTGCTGCTGACGCTGGCCCACCAGCTCGCGGCGGGCGGCGCGGCCGGCGGTGATCCGGCGTGCGCGCCGCGGTTCGGCTGGTGGCGTCCGGGGCCGGGCGAGCCGGTGGCCGGTGCCTACGCGCAGACCCCGCCGCAGCCGCTCCGGCTGGGCGCCATGCCGGCCCGGGCGGCGGCGGAGCTGGCGGAGGCCGTCGTCGGCCAGGAGCAGCCGGGCGTCGGCGGGCCGGTGGCGGCAGCCCGGGCGTTCGCGGACCGGTGGGCGGAGCTGGCCGGCGCGCGGGTGACCGTGAACCAGGCGCACCGGCTGTACCGGCTGGCGGAACTGGCGGCCCCCACCGGGGTGGCCGGCCGCCCGCGGGCGGCGGTGGCGGCGGACACGGAGCTGCTGGTGCGGTGGTTCGGCGAGTTCTTCGAGCAGGTGGGGTTCGTCGCGTACGACGTGCCGGGGATCGTGGCCCGCCGGCTCGCGGCGCGGGGGGTCTTCCTGTGGGAGGACGCGGCGGGACGGCCGGTGGCGCTGGCCGGGCTGTCGGAGGTGCTGGCCGGGACGACCCGGATCGGCCAGGTCTACACCCCGGCCGAGGCCCGGGGCCGCGGTTACGCGAGCGCGCTGGTGGCCGAGGTCTCCGCGGTGGGCCGCGAGCGCGGCGCGGACGAGGTGCTGCTCTTCACCGACCTGGCGAACGCGACCAGCAACTCGATCTACCAGCGGATCGGCTACCGGCCGGTGGAGGACAGCCTCCTGCTCGACTTCACCGCCGGGTAGCGCTCAGTCCCAGTCCCAGCTCACCCCCAGCAGGCACGGCCCCAACCCGGTGGCCACCAGGTGCACGCAGTGGTGCCCGTCCAGCGTCAGCTCCTCCCGCTCGCGCGGGGCCGCCCCGGGGGCGTCGGCCGCGAACCGGTGGCACCGCACCGGCAGCGCCGCCGGGTCGAAGGTGGCCTGCAGCACGTACTGCCCCGTACCGGAGTTGAAGCCGCGCACGTACTCGGTGCTCGGCGCGGCCGACGGCGCGTCGTCGAAGCCGTAGCCGAGCAGGTGGGTCTCGCCGGACCGCAGCCGGCGGTCCAGCAGGAGTTCGGCGATCACCAGGTGGGCCGACTGGTCGCGCCGGACCCGGCCCGGCCGGCAGTTCTCCTCGGCCCGCACCCGCACCGACGCGACGTCGCAGCCCGGGTCGCCCTGGTAGATCGCCAGGTACCGGTCGATCCCGTCCCGGTGCGCCCGCACCGCGTGCTGCGAGTCCCGGCGGACCAGTTGGCGGTCCGGGCCGATCCGGATCCGCTCGATGTGGGCCACCGTGTGCACGCCGGTGTCGCGCGGGCCGGGGAGTTCGGCGAGCAGGCCGTCCACGGCGTCGGCGGGGGTGATCAGGTCCCGGTAGGGGCGGGTGGCCACCGGAGGCGGGGCCGCGGCCGGCGTCCGGGGGCCCAGCAGTCGGGTCAGCGAGTGCGCCGGCAGCTCCAGCACCTCCTCCAACGCGCGTACCGCGCGCAGGGATTCGACCCGCTCGGGACGTCGGCGGCCCTGCTGCCAGTAGCTCAGGCTGGTCACGCCCACCTGCACCCCGCGCTGCGCGAGGTGTTGCTGGACCCGGTGCAGCGCCAGCCCGCGCGCGGCGAGCGCGGCGCGCAGCGCCAGGTGGAACGGCCCGGTGCGCAGCACCGAGGCCAGGTCGGGCGGTTGGGCCTGGGGCGTGCGAGGCACGGCGTGCTCCTCTCCCGCCCGGGCCGTGGGGAGCCGGGCGCGACGTGCCACCCCGGCCGGGAGGGGTCCGGGCGGGGTGAACTGCCCGCGCCCGGTGGGGGATCCGGCGCGGTGGTGGTGAATGTTCACACGTCCGGGGTTCCTTGTCACCCTCCCGGTGGGCAGCGGCCGGTGGCGTTCACACTCGGAGGGTCGCGTTCACTTCGCCGCGCACCCCGCTCCCGGGTCCGTTGACCAGCGGCGGTCAACGGCCCGATGCTCGTCGACACCCCGCCGCCGATCCGGACGGCGACGGGCCGCGTGTCCCCCACTTCCTTTCCCTGCCTTCACCGCAAGGAGGAATCGCCATGTCCGCTCCCGGAACGCCCGGGGCCAGAGCCGGCAGGTTGCGCCGGGCCCTGGCCGTCGCCGCACTCGCCACCCTCGCCCCGGCCCTGACCGCCGCCACCAGCACCCCGGCGGCCGCCGCGACCGCCCCCACGGTCCGCACGGCCGACCGCACCGCCGTCCCGAACACCGCCGCCCCGCACGCCGCCACCGCCGGCAGCACCTGGCGCACCCTCAACATCAGCATGCAGCAGCAGCAGAACACCAACTGGTGCTGGGCCGCGAGCGGCGACACCATCGCCGGCTACTACGGCTACAGCTACACCCAGAACCAGTTCTGCAACGCCGCGTTCGGCCGCTCGATCGACTCCAGCTGCCCCAACAGCCAGGCCTCGCTGGACAACGTGCAGTCCGCACTGAGCTGGATCGGCATCAACCCCGGCAGCTACGTCAACGGGTACCTCTACTACTCCACCGTGCAGGGCGAGATCGACGCCAACCGCCCGGTGGAGACCCGGATCCAGTGGTCCTCCGGCGGCGGCCACATGGAGGTGCTGTACGGCTACGACGTCAGCAACAACTGGGTCTACTGGGGCGACCCCTGGCCCTCCGACTACCGCTACAACTGGGCGGACTACTGGTACTACGTCAGCAACAACTCGTTCTCCTGGACCCACTCCCTGTACCGGATCGGCGCGTGAGGTGGCCGTCATGAAGATCGTCCGGATCGCCGCACCCCTGACCGCCGCCCTCGCCGCCACCGCGCTGGCCGCCCCGCTCGCGGCGGCCGCGCAGCCCCAGGCGCAGGCCCCCGCCACCGTGGCCCAGAGCGACCTCGCCGCCGCCCGCGACGCCGCCCGGGCGCCTGCGGTGCTCGACCAGCTCGGCCACTTCTTCGCCCGCAGGGGCGTGCCGCCCACCACGCCGCTCGCCCTGTCGGCCGCGGCCGAGGCTCAGGCGGCCGACCGGGCTGCGCCCGCCCTGGTCGGGGACACCGTCCCCGTCTACACCCTGGACCCGGCCTTCGTGGCCGGGACCGCCGGCGCCCCGGTGGCCCGGGTCGACTTCACCGCCACCGAGGCGGTCTCGGCCGATGGCCAGCGCGCCTCGGTCTGGACCGCCCGGCAGGGCGACCACTGGCAGGTGGTGAACATCGCCTCCGGCAGCGACGAGACCGACTACGCGGCCCGCGGTGCGGCCGCCGGGGGCGGCACGGTCTTCCGCGAGCCGCAGCTGAACGCCTGGTACGTGCTGCGCGGCGGCCGGGTGCTGCCGCTGGACACCGAGGCCCGCGACTCGGTGGGCGCGGGCGGGGTCGGCCTGGCCGCCTACCAGAAGCTGGTGCGCCAGCGGTACGGCGACAAGCTGCCCGGCTCCGCCTACGACAAGGCCGGCCTCGGCGGCGGTTTCGCCACCGCGGGGGTGCGGGACGACGGGACGACCCTGCCCGTCGTCACGGCCGCCGCGGCCCTGGGGGTCACCGCCCTGGCGGGGGCGACCCTGGGCCTGCGCCGCCGCCGGCAGGCCAACTGACGTACAGTCAGGCAACGACAGTGCCCCGCACGGGAACACCCGTGCGGGGCACTGTGGCAGGTCCGGACACCTTAGGGCATCGAGTGCCGTCGGCGGCACCCGAAGTTGATGAAAGATTGATGCACTGTTCGCCTGCCGTCGACTACGGCCAGTGACTGTCAGTGGATACGATGTGCCACTGGGTCAGGACGGGGAGAGGTGGCGACGCCATGAAGGACACTCGGGACCTGCAGTTCTGGGGCACGGTCGCCGTGGTCGGCGCCGCGCTCGCGGTGGTGGCCGCCTACCTGGCCGACGGGGCCCCGCTGGTCTGGGTGGTCGCCTCGGTCGAGGCGGTGCTGGTGATGATCCACGTCGGCCGCCGGTTCCGACCCGTGGCGCACGGGCACCACGGCCACGACAGCCGCCCGGACAGCGCGCACTGCGACCGCTGCCGCCGGGTCCGGGACCAGCGCGCCACCGTCCCGGCGATCGGGTACCCGGAGTCAGGCGGTGCTGTACGCCACCAGCGAGACGCCCACGTACTGCACGATGAAGGCCCCGAGGGTGAAGGCGTGGAAGACTTCGTGGAACCCGAACCAACGCGGTGACGGGTTGGGCCGCTTGAGCCCGTAGATCACGCCGCCCGCGCTGTACAGCAGGCCGCCGACGATCATCAGGGTGATCACCGCGACCCCGCCGGTGTGCAGGAAGTCGGGCATGAAGAAGACCGCCGCCCAGCCGAGCGCGAGGTAGCAGGGCGTGTAGAGCCAGCGCGGGGCGCCGACCCAGAAGACCCGGAAGGCGATGCCGGCCAGCGCGCCGCCCCAGACCAGCCAGAGCAGCAGCTCCTGGCGTCCGCCGTGCAGCAGCAGGATCGTGAACGGCGTGTAGGACCCCGCGATGATCAGGAAGATGTTCGCGTGGTCCAGCCGCCGCAGGATCGCGTCGCCGCGCGGGCCCCAGTCGAAGCGGTGGTAGACCGCGCTCACCCCGAACAGCAGCCAGGCGCTCACCGAGTAGACCGTGCAGGCGATCCGCCCCTGCGTCGAGTCGGCCAGGCAGATCAGCACGATCCCCGCGGCGACCGCGGCCGGGAACATCCCGGCGTGCAGCCAGCCGCGCCACGCGGGCTTGCTCTCGCGGGTCTCCCGGGCGACCACGCCCGCCCCGCCCGTCGCCGCAGTATCCACAGCACCACCCTCGACCCGGTCCGCAGTCATGGCCACATGCTACCTACGGAAGCGTAGGTTACTTCCAGGTAGGAAGTGGCTCTCGTCACTTTTGGCCATTCTGGAGCGTTCGGATGTGATCCAGTCGATCTCGAGCCCTGCCGGGAGAGCCTCCCGACGACCCAGTTTTTGTCCATCACGTAGCAAAAGTTGCTTCAAAACTGACATCGTGCCGTGTTGGGGCCTGGAAGCCGGGGCTACGCTGCTAAGCACCCTCAACCCCCGGACGCCTGACTCACGGCATGAGTCGGCGTGAAGGAGCGATCGTGTCGCAGGAGAATCTCGCCGTCAGCACGGCAGCCCCCACCCGCCACGCCCGCCTGGTGGCCTGGGTCACCGAGATCGCCGAGCTCACCCAGCCCGACCGCATCGAGTGGTGCGACGGCTCGGAGGAGGAGTACCAGCGCCTCGCCGACCTGCTGGTGGCTCAGGGCACGTTCAAGAAGCTCAACCCCGCCAAGCGCCCCAACTCGTACTACGCCGCCTCCGACCCGAGCGACGTGGCCCGCGTCGAGGACCGCACCTTCATCTGCTCCGAGCAGGAGAAGGACGCCGGCCCGACCAACCACTGGAAGGCTCCCGCCGAGATGCGGGAGGTCTTCCAGGGCGCGAACGGCGAGGGCGGCCTGTTCCGCGGCGCGATGAAGGGCCGCACGATGTACGTCGTGCCGTTCTCCATGGGCCCGGTCGGCTCCCCGCTGGCGGCCTACGGCGTCGAGATCACCGACTCCGCCTACGTCGCCGTCTCGATGCGCGTGATGACCCGGATGGGCCAGGCCGTGCTGGACCAGCTCGGCGAGGACGGCGACTTCGTCAAGGCCGTGCACACCGTGGGCGCCCCGCTGGCCGAGGGCCAGGCGGACGTCGCGTGGCCGTGCAACAGCACCAAGTACATCTCGCACTTCCCGGAGACCCGCGAGATCTGGTCCTTCGGCTCGGGCTACGGCGGCAACGCGCTGCTCGGCAAGAAGTGCTACGCGCTGCGCATCGCCTCCACCATGGCCCGGGACGAGGGCTGGCTGGCCGAGCACATGCTGGTGCTCAAGCTGACCGCGCCGAACCAGGACGCGAAGTACATCGCCGCCGCCTTCCCGAGCGCCTGCGGCAAGACCAACCTGGCCATGCTCCAGCCCACCGTCCCGGGCTGGAAGGTGGAGACCATCGGTGACGACATCGCCTGGATGCGGTTCGGCGCCGACGGCCGGCTCTACGCGATCAACCCGGAGGCCGGTTTCTTCGGTGTCGCCCCCGGCACCGGCGCGGAGACCAACGCCAACGCGATCGACACCCTCTACGGCAACACCGTCTTCACCAACGTCGCGCTGACCGACGACGGCGACGTCTGGTGGGAGGGCCTGACCGAGGAGCCGCCGGCCCACCTGACCGACTGGCGCGGCAACGACTGGACCCCGGAGTCCGGGACGCCGGCCGCCCACCCGAACGCCCGCTTCGCGGTGCCGGCCGCGCAGTGCCCGACCATCGCCCCGGAGTGGGAGGACCAGGCGGGTGTGCCGATCTCGGCCATCCTGTTCGGCGGCCGCCGGGCCACCGCGGTCCCGCTGGTCACCGAGTCCTTCGACTGGCAGCACGGCGTCTTCCTCGGCTCCAACATCGCCTCGGAGAAGACCGCGGCCGCCGAGGGCACGGTCGGCGAGCTGCGCCGCGACCCGTTCGCGATGCTGCCCTTCTGCGGCTACAACATGGGCGACTACTTCGCGCACTGGCTCAAGCTGGGCGCGGCGGCCGACGCCGAGAAGCTGCCGAAGATCTACTACGTCAACTGGTTCCGCAAGGACGCCGACGGCCAGTTCGTCTGGCCGGGCTACGGCGAGAACAGCCGGGTGCTCAAGTGGATCGTCGAGCGCCTGCAGGGCACCGGCGCGGGCGTGGACAGCCCGATCGGCGTGCTGCCGACCAAGGACGCGCTCGACCTGGACGGCCTCGACCTGACCGACGCCGACCTGGAGCTGCTGCTCTCGGTCGACCCGGAGATCTGGCGGCAGGAGGCCGCGCTGATCCCGGCCCACCTGGAGCTGTTCGGGGAGCACACCCCCGAGGCGCTCTGGGACGAGTACCGCGCGCTGGTGAAGCGCCTGGGCTGACGCTCCGACGGCGGACGCGGCATCAGCTGAGCCCTCAACAGCTGATTCCGCGTCCTCGGAGCCGATGAGGAAAGAACCGACGGCCGCGGCCTTCGGTGCGGCGGTCCCTCCCCGACCAGGATCACTGGGACCGCCGCACCGTAGCCCGTGGCCGTCGGTGTCCGTCCGGACGGACCCGGGAACGTCCGGACGGACTCAGAGCTGCACGTACCCGGAGAGGAAGTCGCCGATCCGGGTCACCGCGTCCTCGATCTCCTCCGGGCGCGGCAGCGTGACCAGGCGGAAGTGGTCCGGCTCCGGCCAGTTGAAGCCGGTGCCCTGGACGATCAGGATCCGCTGGGAGCGCAGCAGGTCCAGCACCATCTGCGCATCGTCCTTGATCTTGTAGACCGCGGGGTCCAGCCGCGGGAACGCGTACAGCGCGCCCTTGGGCTTCACGCAGCTGACGCCCGGGATCTCGTTCAGCAGCCGGTAGGCGGCGTCCCGGGACTCCAGCAGCCGCCCGCCCGGCAGCACCAGGTCCTTGATCGACTGCCGTCCGCCGAGCGCCGCGGCCACCGCGTGCTGCGCGGGCATGTTCGCGCACAGCCGCATGCTGGCCAGCACGGTCAGGCCCTCGATGTAGCTGCGGGCCCGGTGCCGGTCGCCGGAGAGCACCATCCAGCCGGACCGGAAGCCGGCCACCCGGTAGGCCTTGGACATCCCGTTGAAGGTGACGCAGAACAGGTCGGGGGCCAGGGTGGCCAGCGGCACGTGCTCGGTGTCGTCGTAGAGGATCTTGTCGTAGATCTCGTCCGCGTAGACCACCAGCTGGTGCCGGCGGGCGATCTCGACGATCCCCTCCAGCACCTCGCGCGGGTAGACCGCGCCGGTGGGGTTGTTCGGGTTGATCACCACGATGGCCCGGGTGCGGTCGGTGACCTTGGACGCGATGTCGGCCAGGTCGGGGTACCACTCGGACTGCTCGTCGCACCGGTAGTGCACCGCGGTGCCGCCGGCCAGGCTGACCGACGCCGTCCACAGCGGGTAGTCCGGGGCCGGGACCAGCACCTCGTCGCCGTCGTCCAGCAGCGCGGTCATGGCGAGCTGGATCAGCTCGGAGACGCCGTTGCCGAGGAAGACGTCCTCCACGGTCAGCCCGTGCAGGCCGCGCTCCTCGTACTGCATGACCACCGCGCGGCGCGCCGAGAGCAGGCCCTTGGAGTCGCCGTAGCCGTGCGCGCCGGCCAGGTTGCGCAGGATGTCCTGCAGGATCTCCGGGGGCGCCTCGAAGCCGAAGGCGGCGGGGTTGCCCGTGTTCAGCTTGAGGATGCGATGCCCCTGGTCCTCCAGTCGCATCGCCTCATCGAGCACCGGGCCGCGGATGTCGTAGCAGACATTGGCGAGCTTGCTGGACTGGATGACCTGCATGCGCAAACTGTACGGGTCCGCCACCTCGGCCCGCGCGTGTTCTTGACCACGGGATTTCCCGCGGGGCAGCCGGGCTACGGCACGGTCAGCGCGTACAGCGCCGGGCCGAACGCGGCGAAGAGCAGCGTGCCGTCGGTGGCCAGGCGCCACTCGGCGCCGAACCGGGAGTCCGGGGCGAACGAGCCGCTGACCCGGCCCCGGAGCAGGTCCACCTGGTACAGGTGTCCCAGCGCGCCCGGCACGTACAGCGAGTCGCGCACCACCAGCGGCGCCGCCTGGGCGGGCGGCGCGGGCAGCGGGCAGGTCCAGCGCAGCTGCAGGTCCACCGGGTCGTAGCCGCGCAGCAGCGGCTCCCCGCAGGAGGTGATCACCAGGTCGCGGTGGACCACCGCCGGGGTCCACGGCCCGTTGGCGCCGGCCGGCAGCCGTACGTGCCGCAGTTCGCTGCGGTCGCCCGCGCCCAGCGACTGGAGCACCGACTCGTCCTGGTAGGTCGGGACGAAGATCCGTCTGCCGTCGGCCGGGACGGTGGCCCAACTGGAGCGGATCACCGAGGCCGCGCCGCTCACCCACTGCAGGCCGCGGGCCAGGTAGCTCCAGCGGAACCCGCCGTCGCCCGGGGAACGGGCCACCAGGTTGCCGGTGTCGTCGGCGAGGAGCAGCAGCGCGGAGGAGAGGCCGCGGAAGGCGGAGGCCGGGGTGTAGATCAGTCCGGACAGCTCGATCGCCTCGGTGAAGGACCAGGTGGCCGCGGACTGGCCCGGTGGCACCGAGAACCAGCCGAACCGGGTGGGCAGCCCGTCCGCCACCGGCACCGGGCCGCCGCCGTAGACGGCCGCACCGTCGGCGGCGACCAGGGTGGTGGGGACGATCGGGCCGTCCGCGGTGCGCACCTGGCCGACCGTCGCGCGCACGGCGCCGGTGGCCGCGTCCAGGCAGAGCAGCGCGGAGCCGTTGAGCACGACCACCTGACGGTCGCTGACCTGCGGGTCGGTCATCGGCGAGTCGGTGGCACGGCGCCACAGCTCGGTGCCCTGCCGGCTGTCGACCGCGATCAGCGTGGACTGGTCGGTGTAGACGACCGCCCGGTCCCGGCCGGCGGACGCGAAGCGCAGCTCCGGGGGAGCGCTGCCGACCTGCCAGAGCGGCTCCAGCTGGACCGGGGCGGGGGCGGCGGGGTGCGGGCGCAGCAGTGCGGCCAGTCCGAAGCCGGCCGCGGTGGCGCCGACGGCGGCGCCGGCCAGCAGCAGTCCGCGCCGACCGGGCCCGGCGGCGCGGTCCGCGGCACCGGTACCGGCGCCGGTGGCGGTGCTCGCGGGGATCGTCGCGGCCCGGGCCAGGTAGGCGTCGGCGGCGGCGGCGTCCCGCCGCACCGCCTCCCGCACCGGCTCCGGCAGCCAGTCCGCGGTGTAGGTCGGCCCGGCCCCGGCCGGGTCGGTGCCGGGCAGCAGCCGGGCGGCGAGCGAGCGGGCCACCGGCCGGTCCAGCGGGTCCTGGGCCAGCAGTTCGCGCAGCAGCGGGCGGAGCGTGACGGGCACCCCGCGCAGGTCCGGTCCGCGCCCGGCCAGCCGGGCCGTCCGCCAGGGTGGTCCGGAGCCGCCGGTGCCCGGCCCCGGGACGGCGTGCGGGGCGTTGCCGGTCGCGGCGAAGAGCAGGACCGCGCCCAGGGCGTAGAGGTCGCCGGCCGGCCCGGCCCGGAAGCCGGCCGCGTGCTCGGGGGCGACGTAACCGGGCGTGCCGATCACCGCCCCGGTGCGGGTCAGGGTGGGGGCGCCGGCGGCCCGGGCGATGCCGAAGTCGATCACCCGGGGCCCGTCCCGGGTGAGCAGCACGTTGGCGGGCGTCAGGTCGCGGTGCGCCAGCCCGGCGCCGTGGATCGCGGCCAGCGCCTCGGCCAGCCCGGCGCCGAGCCGGCGCACCACCCCCTCGGGCAGCGCGCCGCACTCGTGCACCAGGTCGCGCAGCGATCCCCCGGGCAGGTACGCGGTGGCCAGCCAGGGCGTGGCGGCCTCCGGATCGGCGTCCACCAGTGCGGCCACGTACGGGCTGCGCACGGTCCGGGCGGCGGCCACCTCGGCGCGGAACCGCGGGCGGTAGTCCCGCCCGCGGGCGTAGTCCGCGTCCACCACCTTGACCGCCACCGCCGGGCCGCCGTCCGGCACCCGGGCCAGGTAGACCCGGCCCATCCCGCCGGAGCCGAGCCGGGCCAGCAGCTCGAACGGCCCGACGGTGTCCGGATCCTGCGGCCCGAGTGGCTGCGGCCCCATGCTGTGTGCTCCCCGTGCGGCCAGAGTGACGGTCGGTCAGGTCCCTACTCTGGTGGGCCGGGCGGCCGCTGGGAAGCCCTCCGGTCAGACCGGCGGCAGGCAGTACACCGTGGACTGGTAGAGCGCGAACAGGCGCTCGCCGTCCGTGGACAGGTACCAGTCGCCGTTGCTCTGCCCGTTCTTGAAGGTCCAGCGGACCTTGGCGTGCTTCACGTCCACCGCGTAGACGCCCTCGTCGTCGCTGCCCGGGACGAACAGGGTGTCGTGCACCAGGACCGGGGGCACCAGGCCGGAGGGAGTCCTGGGCAGTGCGCAGGTCCACTGCTGGGTGCCGTCCTTGGCGCTCCAGGCGGAGACCGAGGCGGAGCCGTCGCTGCCGTAGACCACTCCGCCGGTGGCCAGCACCGGGGAGAACATGCCGAGCCGCCCGGCCGGCCGCGGGATCTTCCACTGCTGCGCGCCGTCGCTCAGCCGCAGCGCCTGCAGGCCGGTCCCGTCCACCAGGCAGTACGCCTGGGTGTCGTCGGCGGCCGGCTGGAAGGCCGCGTCCGAGCCGGTGTTGGCGAACCAGACCTGGGCGCCGTCGGCGCCGCTGCGGGCCACCAGGTTCTTGTCGGCGTCGGTGTAGAACACGTTGCCGCCGGCCACCATCCCGGAGATGAAGACGGTGTCGGTGCCCTTCTTGCGCTCCTGGAACCAGGCCACCTGCTTGGTGTCCAGCGCGAAGGCCAGCACCCCGCTGGTGCTGGTGAAGCTGTCGTCCGTCAGGTCGGCGAGCAGGTAGAGGTGCTTGTCGTCCGCCCCGAGCAGCCGACTGGTCGTGATGGTGCGGTTGTCGCTGGCCTTGTCGACCGACTGCCAGTTCTGGGCACTGGACTTGAGGTCGTAGCCCACCGCGCCGCCGAGCGCGGCGACGTACACGTCGCTGCCGTGCGCGGCCATCTCGAGCGCCTGCACGTCCCGACGGGACCAGAGCTCGGACCCGTTGGTCGGGTCCAGCGCGACCAGCGCGTCCCCCGGGGGCAGCAGCACTCCGCCGATGTACTGGGCCGGGTTCAGGCCGAGCCGGCCCTTGGCCGCGTAGGTCCACAGCGGGGTGGGCGGCACGCCGTCGGGCCGGGTCGCGGTCGGGGCGGGCAGCGGGACGGCGCTGCGGGTGCCGGCGTCAGGCGAGGGCTTGGCACTGGTGGTGCCGGTTGCGACCGGCTTGCCGCCGCCGCCACCGCTCAGCGCCCAGCCGATGCCGCCGGCCGCGGCCAGCGCCAGCACCCCGCCGCCGGCCACCAGCAGGCCGCGTCGGGACGGCCCGGGCGCACCGCCCGCCGGCTGCACCGCGGTCGGCGCGGTGCCGGCCGCGGTGGCGCCGAGCTTCATGGTGCCGGGTTCGGGGGCCGCACCGCCGCCGCCCAGCAGCACGGTGCCCGGATCGGCCACCGCCCGCCCGTCGGTGGTGGTGGGGGAGTAGGCCGCCGGTGCGGCGGCGGACGCGGTGCGCTCGGGCGCCTCCATGTCCATCACCGCGGCCGCGTGCCGGGCCAGCGCGGAGGCCACCGGCGCGGGCAGCCAGCCGTCGCGCAGCAGCGACTGGGGCCCGTCGGGCGCCAGCATCGCGCTCAACTGCTCGGGGGTGGGCCGCCGGGCCGGGTCCTTGGCCAGGCAGGCGCCGACCGCCTCGCGCAGCGACGCGGGCAGCTCGCTCAGGTCCGCCTCGTCGTGGACCACCCGGTACAGCTGGGCGGCCGGGCCCGACTCGCTCTCGAACGGCCCGTGCCCGGCGGCCGCGTAGAGCAGCACCGAGCCGAGCGAGAAGACGTCGCTCGCGGGGGACATGGCCAGACCGGCCGCCTGCTCGGGCGACATGTAGCCGGGCGAGCCGACCACGATCCCGGTCCGGGTCATCTGGTCGCCGTCCAGCGCCCGGGCGATGCCGAAGTCGATCACCCGCGGACCGTCGGCGGCCAGCAGCACGTTGGAGGGCTTGAGGTCGCGGTGCACCAGGCCGGCCGCGTGCACCGCGCGCAGCGCCTGGGCCAGGCCGACGCCGAGTGCGCGGACCGAGTGCTCGGGCAGCGGGCCGTGCTCGGCCACCGCATCGGTCAGCGACGGGCCCAGCACGTAGGAGGTGGCCAACCAGGGCTGCGCGCCGGAGGTTTCGGCGTCCACCACGGGTGCGGTGTACGCGCCGTCCACCGCCCTGGCGGCGGCCACCTCGCGGCCGAACCGGGTCAGGAACTCCTGGTCCCCGGCCAGTTCGCCGCGGACCACCTTGACGGCGACGGTCCGTCCACCCGCGCTGCGGGCCAGGTACACCCGGCCCATGCCGCCGACGCCGAGGCGGGCGATGAGGCGGTACGGACCGATCGCCTCGGGATCTGTGGTGTCCAACGGCTCCATGTGGTTCCCCCTTTTGGTACGGAGCAAGCGAGCAGATCGTACGGGGCGTGGCCGCGCCCCGGCAGGGTAGAGGGGTATCCGTGATACCGGAGATCTTGGGCGCGCTCGGTGGGGCGGCGGTGGCGCCGGTGCTGCGCGGCGCGGTGGCGCGGTACGCGGTGGCGTCGGGGGAGGAGCTCGGGCGGTGCGGGTGCGGTCGGGTACCGCGCTGGCTGCCGCCGAGCGGGCGCTGCCCCGGCTGCGGCGAGCGGCTGCGGCCCGCGCCGCTGGCGGTCGAGGTGGTCGCGGTCGCGGTCGGGGCGGCGGTGGGCTCGGCGGTGGCCGGGCCGATCGGCCCCGCGCTGGTGTGGGTGGCGCTGTTCGGCGTGGTGCTCGCCTTCGTCGACCTGGCGGTGCACCGGCTGCCGGACGCGCTGACCCTGCCGCTGGGGGTGGGCACCGCCGTGCTCCTGGTGGCGGCCGCGCTGTGGGACCACCGGCCGCGGGCGCTGATCGGGTGCCTGGTGGCGGCCGGGGTGCTCTTCCTGCTGTACGGACTGCTGGCGCTGCTCGGGCCGATGGGCCTGGGGGACGTGAAGCTCGCGCCCACGCTGGCGGCGCTGCTCGCCTGGTACGGCTGGCGGGCCGTCTACCAGGGCGTGCTGGCCGGGTTCCTGCTGGCGGCGGTGTGGGGCGCGGTGCTGCTGGCCACCCGCCGGGCCGGCCGCAAGGACCCGCTGCCGTTCGGACCCTGCCTGCTGCTGGGCACCCTGGTGGGCGTGCTGGCGGGGGGCTGACCCGGGGTCGGCCCCCCGCCGGACGGTGCGTCAGGCCTTCAACTGCTGGGTGAGCCAGCTGAAGACGGTCGGCACCATCGGCTTCCAGGTGGAGGTCAGGTGCGGGCCGGTGGTCTCCACCGGGGTCACCGTGGTCGGCGCCTTGGCGGCCTTCTGCAGCGCCTGCGCGTCCTCCAGCCCGTCGCCCTTGCGGCCGGTCAGGTAGAGCGCGACGTCCGGCGGGGTCTGCGCGTGGGTCAGCATGTAGAGCGGGTTGCAGGTCTCGCGCAGGTGCGGGTCCTTGGCCGTCAGCGAGTCCGACTCGCCGTTCGGGTCGTTGTAGCCGGACATCGCGACCGCGGCCCGGAACCGGTTCGGGTGGGCGATCGCCAGCCGGGTGGCGCAGTGCGCGCCCGCCGAGTAGCCGGCCACTGCCCAGTGCTCGGCCGCCGGGTCCACCCGGAAGTTGTCCAGCACCATCTGCGGCACGTCCCGGGCGAGCCAGGTCTCCGCGTTGACCTTCCCCGGCACGTCGGCGCACCCGGTGTCGACGTGCCCCTGCAGCAGCGTCACCCGCGGCGAGACCAGGATGAACGGCGCCACCTGACCCGACTTCATCAGCGGTGCCAGCTGCTTGGACACGTCCATGCTGCCGAACCAGGCACTGGCCGACCCCGGGAAGCCGGCGAGCAGCTCGACCACCGGGAAGGTCTTGCCCTGGTAGGCCGGGTCGTCGTACTGCGGCGGGGTCCAGACCAGCACCTCGCCGTCCACCCCGGACAGGCGTCCCTTGAGCTGGGTCTGCTTCACGTCCTTGGGCACCAGGGGATCGTCCACCGCGTGCCACTGCTGGATCACCTTGGGCTGGTCCGGGCCGTTGCCGCCGCCGGGCCCGTTGTCGGTGGGCGGCGCGGCCACCGACCGCACGTGGCTGTCCGACCCGAACAGGTCACCCCAGGTCGCGTACAGCTGGTTGGCATCGTTGACCTGCACGAACACCATGAGCACCGCCGTCGCCTGGGCGAGCAGCACGAGGCCGAGCCGGCCGAGGAACTGCAGGCCCCGGGGCCCGCCCACCCGGCGCCACGCCGTCATCAGCAGCGCGATGGACAGCGGGACCAGCAGGACGGTCAGGATCATGAACGGGGTGCCCGTGAGTTTCATATGAGTAAGGAGTTGCGCAACTAACGATCGGTTGCACCTCGTCCCCACAAGATCAGGATTTTGTGCCCGCGAGGCGTTCGCGCAGCCGGGCGTGGCGGAACTGGTAGACGCTGCCCTCCTGGCGCAGGACGCCGCGGTGGTGGGCGTCGTCGAGGAAGCGCATCAGGCGGAAGGGGAGGTGGCCGGTGCAGGCGAGGCGCAGGCGGGTGACCTGGTAGGCGCCCCAGCGGGAGGAGGCCAGCGCCCAGCAGACCGAGCCGGTGACCAGTTGGCTGAAGTAGCTGCTCGGGTACCGGTGGTGCGGCGGCCAGGCGTAGGGCGACCCGAGTGAGTGGTCCAGCCACAGGTTGCCCGCGAACAGCACGACGGCCACCATCAGCGCCAGCACGAGGGGGCGACGGCGTTGCCGGGCCAGCAGGCCGGCCGGGCTGGCGGCCTCCGGACCGATCTGTCGGCGGTCCCAGAGCACCGTCAGTACGGCCGGGGGCAGCAGCAGTGCGACGGCCGCGCCGATCCGCAGGACCTGGGAGAGGTAGTGGCTGGCCGAGGAGTAGCTGACGACCGCCAGCAGGAGGACCCCGAACACCGTCCCTTGCAGGATCCCGATGATCGGCTCGCGCACCCTGAGCGGGCGGTCCTGCGCCTGTCGGCGTTGGTGGCCACCGACCCAGAGCGCCAACCCGATGATCAGCGCGGGGAACCCGATCGCCTTCAGCAGCGGAACGAGCGTCAGGTGCCGGTCCCCGATGAACACGTTCAGTGTCGCTGCGCAGAGCATGACGACCATGGCGACGGTCACCAGCGGCTGTCGGTTGCTCTCGCCGACGCCGTGGTCCAGCTCCAGGCGCCACCAGGCGAGTTCCGGGTTCTCCTGGCGCTCCAGAAGGCGTGCGAGGTAGGTCAGGTGGCGCTGGGCGCGGGCCGGCTTCCACTGGTGGCGTCGCCAGTGGGCGGCGTTGCGGTCGGTCGGTCCGGTGGGGAAGGCGGTCGGTACCACGGCGTCGAGCAGGTGCTGTTCGATCGCGGTTTGGGTCCGCAGGCCCTTGTCAGTGACGAGTTCGCCGGGGTCGCGGCCGCCGGCGGCGGCGTAGACGGTGCGGGTCAGGCCGAGCATCAGGGGGTCGGTGAGGGTGGTGGCCAGCGGGCCGCCGGGCTTGGCCTTGAGGTGGTTCAGGACGGGCTGCCAGCGGGCGGTGCGTTCGGGGGTGGCGGGGGCGAGCAGGTAGCTGCGGACGGCCTCCCGCTCCAGCGGCCGGGCCTCGACGACGGTGGCGTGTCCGAGGGCTTCGGCAGCCAGGTCCCGGTACTCCTTCCCCCGGCAGGTCAGGACGATCGGATCCCGGTCGGCCAGCGCCTGGTTGAGCTTCGCGAGGGCTGTGGCGCGGCGCGGTTCCGGGATCTCGTCCAGGCCGTCCAGGACGGGGAGGACCAGCCCCGCGTCCAACAGCTTCTCGGTCTTCCTGAGCCCACCCGGGTCCAACCTCAGGTACTCCTCGGCGAGGCGGCGGGCCAGCCACTGGGAGAGGTGTTCGGTCTCCGGGTCCCAGGAGCCGAGGGAGAGCAGGACGGGGACGGGTTGGCCCGGTTGGCGTCGTTGCAGCAGTCCGTGGAGCAGCAGGACGGCGGCGCTGGTCTTGCCGCAGCCGGCTTCGCCGAGCAGCACCAGCCGTCGCGGGGCGGGCAGGTCGAGGAAGCGGTCGGCGAAGGCGGCGGCGTCGCCGCCGGTGAGCCAGGTGGTGCCGTCGGGGGCCTGCCAGGTGATGGCCATCGGCGCCGGGCCGAACAGGCCGCGGACCTTGGCCTCGGCGGACCACTGGACGGCCACGGCACGAGCCAGTCGTTCCTCCGGCGCCTTCCGTCCGGCCCCGCCCGTGTGGATGACGACGGAGCCGTTGTGCACTCCGGACTGGAGCACGACCCCGGCGGCACCGGAGTTCTCGTTGCGGACCTCATGCATGGTGGGCCCGCCGTCCTGCCGTACCCGGGAGTGAGCAGGTCATGGGGATCACGACTCCTTCTCCGCCAGTCGCTCCCGCAGCCGGGCGTGGCGGAACTGGTAGGTGCTGCCCTCCTGGCGGAGCACGCCGCGGTGGTGGGCGTCGTCGAGGAAGCGCATCAGGCGGAAGGGGAGGCAGCCGGTGCAGGCGAGGCGGAGGCGGGTGACCTGGTAGGCGCCCCAGCGAGAGGAGGCCAGCGCCCAGCAGACCGAGCCGACCAGCAGCTGCGTGAAGTTGCCGGTCGGGTAGCGGTGGTGCGGCAGCCAGGAGTACGGCGGGCCGAGCAGACGGTCCAGGAGCAGGCTGCCGGGGATCAGCACCGTGGCCACCAGCAGTGCCAGCACGAGCGGGGGACGGCGTTGGCGGGCCAGCAGGCCGGCCGGTGTGGCGGCTTCGGGGCCGATCTGCCGACCGTCCCAGAGCACGGTCAGGACGGCCGGGGGCAGCACCATGGCGACGGTCAGGACCATCCGCAGGACGCGGGGCTGCAGGAGACCGGTGTGGTCCCCGAGCCCGGTCGTCACGGCCGCGAGCACGGCTCCCAGCGGCACCCCGATGAGCGGCTCGATCACCCTCGCCGGGGCGGACACGGCCCGCCGCCGCTGTCCGCCGCCCTTCCAGAGCGCGAACGCGGTGATCACCACCGGGAAGCCGACGATGTTCAACAGCGTGCCGATGCGCAGGTTGTGGCCGCTGACGAGGGTGCTCAGGACCGAGGCCGTCACGACGAGGGGCAGGACGACGGCCATCAGGGCCTGGCTGTTCTCGGCTCGGCGTCCGTCCAACTCCAGCCGCCACCAGGCCAGTTCCTGGCTCTGTAACCGCCCCAGGTGCTGCGCGAGGAACGCCAGGTGGCGCTTGGCCCGGGCCTCCCGCCACCGTCGCCGGCGCCAGTGGGCGGCGTTGCGGTCGCTCGGGCCGGTGGGGAAGGCGGTCGGTACCACGGCGTCGAGCAGGTGTTGTTCGATGGCGGGTTGGGTCCGCAGGCGCTTGTCGGTGACGAGTTCGGCGGGGTTGCGGCCGTGTTCGGCGGCGTAGACGGTGCGGGTCAGGCCGAGCATCAGGGGGTCGGTGAGGGTGCTGGCCAGCGGTCCGCCGGGTTTGACCATGAGGTGGTTCAGGACGGGCTGCCAGCGGGCGGTGCGTTCGGGGGTGGCGGGGGCGAGCAGGTAGCTGCGGACGGACTCGCGGTTCAGGGGCAGGGCCTCGATCACGGTGGCCCGCCCGAGTGCCTCGGTCGACAGCTTCTTGTACTCCTGCTTGCGGCAGGTCAGGACGATCGGGTCCTGGTCGGCCAGCGCCTGGTTGAGCTTCGCCAGGGCCTGGGTGCGGCGTCCTGCGGGGATCTCGTCGAGGCCGTCGAGGACGGGGAGGACCAGGTTGGCGTCCAGCAGCTTCCCGGCCTGCTGGAGCGCGCGTCGGCCGAGGACCGGGTACTCCTCGGCGAGGCGGCGGGCCAGCCACTGGGAGAGGTGTTCGGTCTCCGGGTCCCAGGAGCCGAGGGAGAGCAGGACGGGAACGGCCTGGCCCGGTCGTCGCCGGTTCAGCAACTCGTGCACGAGGAGGACGGCGGCGCTGGTCTTGCCGCAGCCGGGTTCGCCGAGCAGGACGAGGCGGCGGGGTGCGGGCAGGTCGAGGAAGCGGTCGGCGAAGGCGGCGGCGTCGCCGCCGGTCAGCCAGGGGCGGCGATCGGCGGTCTGCCAGGTGATCGCCATCGGCGCGGGCCCGAACAGGCCGCGCACCTTGGCCTCGGCGGACCACTGGGCAGCGACGGCACGGGCCAGCCGCTCGACGGGTGCGTTCCGGTCGGGCGCGTGCAGGTTGATGGTGAGCGGCCCGTGGGTCTCGCCGGCCTGGATCACGACCTGGGCGTTGCCCGAGTTGTGGTTGCGTATCTCGCGGTGCACGGCGGCCACTCTGCCGGGCGGGCAAAACGGGTGACAACTCGTCAGGAGCCGTTCCTGGTCCGGCCGCGTGTCGTGGCGGGCGCTCGATGGTCGCGGTCTCGAAGGTGCTTCGCCCACTCCGGAAACGGAAGCGGGGGTCGAGGCGGCGATCCGGCCATGATGTGCCCGATGGTGGGCGGCCGGTGGGGCGGCGCGCGGTCACCGGATGCAGAGGGGGCGCTTTCCGGTCGGGCGGGGGCGCTCAGGCGGGCTCGTGCACCTCACTGTGCGCCTCGTCGTGCGGCGGGCAGATCGGGCAGGCGCAGGGCGGCCACTCGCCGGTGAGGGGGCGGGTGTACGGCTCACCGAGGCGGACGGTCGCGCGGTGGAGCTGGATCCGGCGGCCGGTAGCGGTGATCCGGTAGACCTTCAGGGTCATCAGGCTCGGAGGGGGAGTGCGGTTGCGCATGGGGCGGTGCCTCAGTCAGGGGTGCAGACGGGACAGTTGGGCCAGCTGAGCGGACAGCCGGGAGGGGTGCGGCGGGCGCGGGCGAGGGCGGCGCGCAGCCGGCGGAGGAGAACCAGGAGGCAGATCAAATCGTGCTGCGCCTGCGAGAGTTGAGCCCGTCCTGGAGCAGGTCGGTGATCTTGTCGGCCGTCTCGCTGGTGACCCGGCCGAGGTCGATCAGGACGTCGCCGGTGAAGACGCCGGGCTGGTGGTCCACGCAGGCGGAGGGGAGGGTGATGCCGTCGAGGGCGAGGACGACTTTCAATTCCTCCAGGGCGGTGGTCGCTTCGGCGTGCCGGTGGGCGACGATGCGGGACAGGCGGGAGGCGTGGTTGCTCTCGGTCATCGAATGGTTCCCTTCTGTTGCCATTTCACCTCCAAGCATCGGCCGATGTGCTTACGATCGGAAGGAGTTCTAGCTTCCAGTTGCCCTCTGGGGATTCGAGGTAAGTGCTGTGAACCAGAAGAAGCTTGATCCACAGTCAGGTCCGTACGCGCCGTTCGGGATCCAACTGCGCAAGTTGCGCAACGAGAAGGCCTGGACCCAGAGCGAGCTGGGCCGGCGGATGGGGTACTCGGACACCCACGTCTCGGCCGTGGAAACGGCACTCAAATCCCCGAAGCTGGATTTCGCAAAGGCGGCCGACCGGGGACTGGAGTCCGGCAACCTGCTGGAGCTCATGTGGTGGTCGGCCCAGCACGCCAATGTGTTGGAGGGCTTCGCCGAACTCATGAACCTTGAGGCGCAGGCCATCTCGATGAGGGTGTTCGAGCTCAACATCGTCCCGAGCCTGTTCCAGACCCCTGCGTACATGCGGGCGTACCAGGATGCTCCGGTCCGGCGTGGCACTGTCCCGAAGGAGTTGGCCGATGAGCGTATGGAGATCCGGCTGGCCCGACAGCGTAGGTTGAATCGTGATCCAGCGCCGACGATCCATGCCGTACTCGACGAAGCCTGCCTGCGTCGACCGATCGGCGACGTTCCCACGATGATCGGTCAGCTTCGGTACCTTGAGGAGCTCTGCGAGCGTCCAGGGTTCACCATCCAGGTGGCACCCTTCGAGCTCGGTGAGAGCAGGCCGTTCGCTCACCCCGTAACCCTGTTGACACTCCCCGGGCGCTCCATGGTGGCCTATGGGGAGACACAGCGGCGCGGGTACCTGGAGCGGGACGCCGAAGCCGTCAGCGAGATCCTTCGGGATTACGACCACCTCCAGGTTGAGGCTCTTTCCAGGGCGGCTTCGCTCCGCTTCATCCGCAAGGTACGAGAGGACTTCGAGAGGCATGCACAGTGACCTGAACGGCGCCGTGTGGCGCAAGAGCTCGTACAGCCACGAGGCCGGCCAGTGCATCGAGATCGGCCACGCGCTGCCGGGCGCCAGCCCGGTCCGCGACTCAAAGGATCCCGAGGGCCCGGCCCTCATGTTCTCCGCCGAGGCGTTCGCCTCCTTCATTGCGGGCATCAAGGCCGGAGACCTTTCGCGGGCCTGACGATGAGGAGCGGTGGACCGTGTGGCGGAAGAGCTCGTACAGCCAACAAGGCGGCGAATGCATCGAGGTCGCTGACGGCTTCGTCGGCGCGACACCGGTCCGCGACTCCAAGGACCCCCACGGCCCGGTCCTCACCTTCCCGGACCGGGCCTTCGCCGCCTTCCTCGCCGCCCTCACGTCAGGCCGGCTTGTCGACCGTTCCTGAGTCCAGCGGGGCCCGGTGCTCCCGAGCCGGGCGCCGGCCGGTCAAGGACCGGGCCTTTCCAGAACGGGAAATCCGGTCCGCGCCCTGCTCGCCCATCACTGATGGTCCGTCAATCACTTTGTCCCACAAGAATCGCCACGAACTGTCGATGCTCCCGCAACACTCCGGCAGCACTGCCTCCCTACCCTCGACAAGCAGACGGTCACCGCACGCCGAGGAAGAAGAACCCGAGATGGCCATCCGCCTCTACAACACCCTGACCAAGCGCACGGAGGACTTCGTCCCCAGGACGCCCGGCGAGGTGCGGATGTTCGTCTGCGGTCCCACGGTCTACGGGCTCAGCCACGTCGGGCACGCCAAGACGTACACCCAGTTCGACTTCGTCGCCCGCTACCTCAAGCAGCGCGGCTTCAAGGTGACGTACGCGCAGAACCTGACCGACGTGGACGACAAGATCATCCGCAGGGCCGCCGAGCTTGGGGTCGATCCGCGGGCCCTCGCGGCCGAGTTCGAGCGGCACTACTTCGACGACATGGCGGCGCTGCACAACACCAACGTCGACGTGTTCGGCCGGGCGCACGACCACATCGACGAGGTGGTGAACCAGGTCCAGCGGTTGATCGCGCGCGGGCACGCGTACCGGCTGGACGACGGGTGGTACTTCGACCTCACCACGTTCCCCGGGTACGGGAAGCTCTCCGGGCGCACCGAGGTGCGGCCCGAGGACTCGCTGGCCCGGGTGGACGACAACGAGCGCAAGCGCAACCCGGGGGACTTCGCGCTGTGGAAGGCGCGCAAGCCCGGGGAGCCGTACTGGGAGACCCCGCTGGGGGAGGGGCGGCCCGGCTGGCACATCGAGGACACGGCGATCACCGAGGCGCTGTTCGGGCCGCAGTACGACCTGCACGGCGGTGCGGTGGACCTGGTCTTCCCGCACCACGAGGCCGAGATCGCCCAGTTGGAGGCCGCGTCCGGGACCGAGCCGCTGGCCCGGTACTGGATGCACACCGGTCTGCTGCGGGTGGACGGGGCGAAGATGTCCAAGAGCACCGGCAACTTCCTCACCGTCCGGGACCTGCTCCGGACCGCCGACTTCCGCACCCTGCGGTACGCCTTCCTCAGCCAGCACTACCGCTCCTCGCTGGAGCTGACCGGGGCCGCCCTCGACCAGGCCCGGGCGGCCCGCCGGCGGGTGGAGAACTTCGCCCGGCTGATCGACCGCGACCACGAGGAGAGCGCCGCCGGCGCGGAGCTGGTCCGGGCGGCCCGGGCGGCCGTGCACGAGCGGCTGGACGACGACCTCGACACACCCGGTGCGCTGGCGGCGCTCTTCGACTACGTCCGCGAGCAGAACCGGCGCGAGGAGCCGGCGGGCCTCGCCGCCCTGGCGCTGCTCACCGAGATCGACGACCTCTTCGACGCCTTCGTGCTGGACGACCGCGACCGGGACGCCGAGGTCGAGGCGCAGCTGGCCCGGCGTCGCGAGCTGCGGCAGGCCCGCAGGTTCGCGGAGGCCGATGCGATCCGCACCGCCCTGCGGGCCCGCGGGATCGCCATCGAGGACACCGCGGAGACGACCCGGTGGTGGTTCGCGGAGGAGGTGGCCCCCGCCTGAGCCGGGGTCACGGCCCGCCCGGGCCGGTGGCTCTCGCCGAGCGAAGGCCCCGCGAGCGGGGAAGCAGCGGGGCCTTCGCGGGTCGAGCGAGCTGCCGGCGGTGTCGGCCGGCAGCCACGAGACAGTGCGTCTCGTCTCGCGGCGTGATCATCCTTCCGGTACGACTGACTCGCTGTCAAGACGAGACAGACCGTCTCGCGTCGCTAGAATTCCCGGCATGAACGCGACCCCCAACCCCGAGCTGCGCAGCCAGCGTTCCCGCCGCGCGATCCTGGACGCGGCGCTGGAGCTGGCGGTCCGTGACGGGTACGCGCGGGTCACCGTGGACGCCATCGCGGCCGCGGCGGGCGTGGGCAAGCAGACCATCTACCGCTGGTGGCCGGGGAAGGCGTCGGTGCTGCTGGAAGCGCTGAACGACCGCACCGGGCCCGCACGGGACGTGCCGAACAGCGGCGACCTCGGCCGGGACCTCACCAGCGGGACGCAGGCCGTGGTGCGGCTGCTGGACTCCGGGCTCGGCACCGTCTGGCGCGCGCTGGTGGCGGAGGCGCAGACCGATCCCGGGCTGGCCGAGGAGCTGCGCGCCAGCTTCTTCGAGCCGCGGATGCAGCGCTGGCAGGCACGGCTCGACGCCGCCGTCGCGACGGGGGAGCTCCGCGCGGACGCCCCCACCCGGACCATGGTGGAGCACCTCTTCGGCCCGATCTACTACCGGCTGCTGCTGGGCACCGCCCCGCTCGACCCGGCGGACACGGCCCACGTGGAGTACTTCCTGAACGGCGTCCGGTCCCCCGACTGCCCCTGAGCGGAATCCGGTTGCGGGCGGCGCCGGGCCACCCACTAGGGTGGCCC